>JAYTXK010000428.1:0-9068 GCA_043743005.1 Ignavibacteriota bacterium | reverse complement strand
TTCATTAGTTAATACTTTTTCTGTAACATCAACCATTACTCCGTTTAATTTATTTGATATTCCTTTTTCAATATAAATATAATCATGTAGCCAAATAGTCCTGCCATCTGATGCAATCATTCTATATTCAAAATCAAGTGATTTGTTCATTTTAATTGCAGTTCCATAACATTCAATTGCCCACTTTTTATCATCTGGATGTAAATGGGTTTCCCAAAAGTTTGTGTTCTCCAACCATTCTGAAATTGGATAACCTAATAATACTTCTGCTTGCTTACTTATAAATGTAGTTTGAAATGTCTCTGGGTCAGCTTCCCAAATAATACCTCTAATATTATTTAATAGATTCTTGTATTTTTGCTTAGATTCTTTTAGTTTCTTAAAATTAGATTTATTAACTTCATTTTCGTTTAATTTTAATGCTCTTTTTAAATTTAATATTTCTAATTTTTTCTCAGAAAGTTGCTTTTCCAATTTTCTTATTTTATCTTCATTCATAATACGAAAAGCCATTTGTAAAATATAATTAATTAAATTAAGCAATATTCAGCAATTTTAAGTACAAATATTTAAAACTACTATTATTAAGCAAAAATTAATCATACATTAAATTCAATTTTTGATATAGTTTTGCTAACTATAAAATAACTTATAGTTGATATAATAATTGCAGAAACAACTGAAGACCAAAATATTCCATTTAGTCCAAAATTTAGTAATTTTGTAGCAATTAATGATAATGGAATAAAAAGCAAAAATATTTGACTTATAGTTAATAATGATGAAATTACAGGCTTTTGAAGTACATTAAGTGCTGTAGTATTTATCATTGCAATTCCTCTAAAGCCTATGCTAAGAGAATTTATTGTTAGGTATAATACCATTATATTAATTACATTCAAATCTTCTCTCATCATCAATGAAATATGTCTGGCAGTAAACCAAAATATGATAATTATTAAAATACCCCATAATAATGCAAACATATATCCAATCTTTAAACTTTCTTTTATTCTATTGATATTCATAGCACCAATATTTTGTCCAACAAATGGACCAATAACACTTGAAAATGCCATAAAAACTGATAATGCTATTATATCTACTCTTGATGCTGCTCCAAAAGCTGCAACAGCTGAAGAGCCATAACTTGAAACTAATCTAATTACTACACTGATACCCATTGGCATAACAATACTTGTAGCTGTACTTGGCAAACCTACTTTTAGAATTAAAAGCCAAGAAGCTTTTAATTCTTGCCAACGTGGTATATAAACTGCCATCATTCTATCTCTATTATGAATGATATAGATAGATAAAACAAGTGTTACCATTCGTGCTAAAAGTGTTGCAAGCGATGCACCTGCGATACCCATGGCTGGGAACCCCCACATTCCAAATATCAACAAAGGGTCGAGCAAACAGTTCATTATTCCAGCTGCAAGCATTATCATACTTGGTGTTTTGGTATCTCCAATTGCACGTGTAGCATTATTAATTATTAAAGGAATTACCAAAGCAAACTGCCCGGGTATCCAATATTTCATAAATTCTTTTATCAAAGGCAAAACTTCTGACTTTGCTCCTAAAGCTGTAAATATTGGAATAAAAAATATATAAAACAATGCTATAAAAACTGTAACTATACAAATTGCAAGAATCAAACTATCTCTTGTTAATCTTTTTACTAATTCATTATCTCCCTTGCCTATAGCTTTTGAAATTTCTGAAGAAGCACCATTGCCAAGACCAAATGCAACACCCATTACTAAAAAATCCACAGGGAAAGTAAAAGTCATTGCTGCAAGTGCATTAGTTCCAATTTTTGCTACCCAATATGTATCAACAAATGTAAAAGACATAGCTGCACCGATTCCAAATATCATAGGAATTGTATTATACAATAATAATTTTCCAACCGAGCCTTCTAAATACCTTGCTTTATTTTTCATTTTTAAGATTTATTATTAAATTTTGTCTTTAGACGATTATTATTAAAGGTATTTTAGATATATATTATTTTTTAGTGGTTTGAACAATTGAACCAAGTTGTTTATCAAATCTACTGCAAAATCACTTTCTTATTTATCAAGCACTTATGCAATTCTTTGCAGGGGTCGATTGACCCTTTGCAGTAAATTTGCTATTTTGTATTGGTTTCGTAACTCAGAGCAAAGCGTGGAGCATTAGTGTTTGCATTTTGTATTTCAAAATGAACTGCTGACCTCACCCCAAACCCCTCTCCACGTCTGGAGATGGGCTTAATACAAAATTTACTGCAAAAAGCTATAATCAAAGAACAAAACAAAGAAATATGTATTATTGACGTACAAAATAGAAATATATTGCTTGATATTAAAATAACAATTATTCTCTTAAACTCCTCTTGTGCTTGGCTCCCAAATATATTTATGCATTTGAAGTTGCATTCTAATTGGTTTATTGGATTCTAATATCCAATTTGCAAGCTCAATTGGTTCAACTTTCCCAAAAACAGGAGAAAATAAAACTGTACTAACTTTTGCAAAAATGTCATATTCAGAACATCTATCTATTGCCCATTCAAAATCAATTTTGCTTCCAATTACAAATTTAACTTCATCTGTTTTTTGCAAGAACTCAATATTGGAGTAATTATTTTTTTTACTCATATTAGATTCTGGACATTTCAAATCCATAATTTTAATAGCTTTAGAGTCAACTCTTGAAATTTCAGCTTGTCCATTTGTTTCAATTACTACTTCATATCCCCTGATTATTGCCATTGAAATAAAATCAAATATATCATTTTGTTCTAATGGTTCACCACCAGTAAGCATTAAGAATTTACATTCGTATTTTCCAATTTGATTGAATATATCTTCTCCAGTCATCTGATTTGCAATTTCTTTTCTTTCTAAAGCATAAGGAGTATCGCACCATGAGCATCTCAAAAGGCATCCCTGCAATCTTACAAAAATGCAAGCCAGACCTGCACGAGTACCTTCACCTTGTATTGAATAAAATATTTCATTTACATTGAAATTCAAATCTTTAGCTTTTTTAATTATTTTCATATTACTTTAATTTTTTTTCAAAAATAAGAACTTATAAGCATATTTCAGTCAATACTTTATATATAATTTCAATTAGATAAGATAATTATACTTAAAAACGACTAATTCTAAAATAAATAGAAAATAAAAACGACTAAAGCACACTTACAATTTTTTTCTTTAAACAAAGATAAGTAAATTTGTAATTATATAAAATGCAATTTATAGAAATTTATTAAATCGGTGGAGATTTTAAAAATGGCACAACCATTACACTTAACGGATGCAAGCTTTGATACAGAGGTAATCAAGTCTGATTTACCAGTGTTAATTGATTTTTGGGCAGCTTGGTGCGGACCTTGCAAAATGATTGCACCTTATATTGAAGAGTTATCAAATGAATATGAAGGAAAAGCAAAAATAGCTAAATTAGATGTTGATAATAATCAAAATACAGCAATGAATTTTGGTATACGTTCTATTCCTACTTTGCTTATTTTCAAAGGTGGTAATGTTGTAGATACTATAGTTGGGGCTGTTCCAAAACAAACAATTATGGATAAATTAAACTCACATATTAATTAATTATGTCAAGACCAGAAAGAGCAAATGAAGAACTAATAAAAGTAGCTTTGGATAATCTTTTTCTGTGGAAAAGAGATGGTGAATCAATAGTTAGAGATATTGTTGCTTCTAATTTTGCTGGGATTATTGGAATAGTCAATTCCATAGCATTGATTTCTGAAACTATGGATCATCATCCAAATATGCTAATTTACGGATGGAATAAATTAAGAATTACAATTAGCACTGATGATGTTGGTGGACTTACTAGACTTGATTTTGAATTGGCAAAAAAAATAGATGATTTAAACTTTTAATTTTTATAGGAAATTAATTATGAGTCCTTTTATAACTGATGTTGTAGCTCGTGAAATTTTAGATTCTCGAGGAAACCCAACAGTTGAAGTGGAAATACGATTAGAAGACGGTTCAGTTGGAATAGCAGCAGTACCATCTGGAGCAAGTACAGGCGAACATGAAGCACATGAATTAAGAGATGGAGATGATGCTCGTTATCTTGGAAAAGGGGTAATGAAAGCAGTTGATAATGTAAATGAAATAATTGCAGAACTAATAGAAGGTCAAGATTCTACTGATCAACATACTATTGATTCAATATTAGTTGAGGCTGATGGAACTGAAAACAAATCTAAATTAGGTGCTAATGCAATATTAGGGGTTTCTCTTGCTGCAGCAAAAGCAGCTTCAAATTATTACAAAACTCCATTATATCGCTATCTTGGTGGAGTTAGAGCTAATACATTACCAACTCCTATGATGAATATAATCAATGGTGGTAAGCATGCTGATAATAATGTTGATATTCAAGAATTTATGATAGTACCAGTTGGTGCAGATACTTTTTCTGATGCTTTGAGAATGGGAACGGAAATTTTTCATAATTTAAGAAAAGTTTTACATTCTAAAGGTTTAAATACTTCAGTTGGCGATGAGGGTGGATTTGCTCCTTCTTTGAAATCAAATGAAGAAGCTTTTGATGTAATTTTGGAAGCTGTAGAAAAAGCAGGTTACAGACCAGAAGAAGATATTTTATTAGCAGTTGATGTAGCTTCAAGTGAAATGTTTAGTGATGGCAAATACAAAATGTATAAATCAACTGGACAACTTCGCACTTCAGATGAAATGATTGAATGGTATGCAGGTCTTTGTGAGAAATATCCTATAATTTCTATTGAAGATGGACTTGCAGAAAATGATTGGGACGGTTGGAAAAAGCTAACAGAACAATTAGGTGATATTCAGTTGGTAGGAGATGATTTATTTGTAACTAATCCAGAATTTTTGGATAGAGGAATTGAAGAACAAGTTGCAAATTCAATTTTAATTAAAGTAAATCAAATTGGTACACTTACTGAAACAATGCAAGCAATTTCTTTAGCTCAAAGATTTGGCTATAATACTATTATATCTCATCGTTCTGGAGAAACCGAAGATACATTTATTGCAGATTTGGCAGTTGCTTTCAATGCTGGTCAAATTAAAACAGGAGCTCCAAGCAGGAGCGACCGTGTTGCAAAATACAATCAACTTTTAAGAATTGAAGAAATTCTTGGTGCTTCAGCTATGTATGCTGGAATTTCTCCTTTTGAGTTTTAGTAGATGAATTAATCTTTTTAGTGAATTTATTTTTTAAAATTTTAATAATAATATTATGATAATATTTGGTACAGATGGGTGGCGTGGTGTAATAGCACGTGACTATACTTTTGAAAACTTAAGAATTGTTGCAATGGCAACAGCCAAATACCTACAAAAGATAGTTCCAGTTGGTAAAAATCCTGCTGTTGTAGTTGGTTATGACACCAGATTTATGTCTAAGGAATTTGCTTATGAGGTAGCTCAAATTCTTGCTTCTCAAAATATTATAGTTCATTTGACTGATAATTTTTCATCTACTCCACAGGTTTCTTTCCATACTAAGCAAAAGGGAGCTGATTTAGGAATAGTTATTACTGCAAGTCATAATCCTCCAATTTACAATGGATATAAAGTAAAAGGAAGTTTTGGTGGTCCTGCTACTCCAGACCAAATTGTAGAATTGGAAGCTCAAGTAAGGAAAATTGAAAAGAAACCATTAGTTATTAAATTTAAAGATTTTGATTCCTATTTGGACGCAAGACAAATTAGACTTTTTAATGCTAAAGAATCGTATATTAGATATATCAAGAAAAAAATTAATATTAATTTGATAAATGAAACTGGCTATAAAATTCTTTATGACCCAATGTATGGTGCTGGCATAAATACAATTAAAGAGCTATTACCTCAAGCCCAAGAATTACATGGAGAATTTAATCCTTCGTTTGGTGAGATAGATCACCCAGAACCTATTCAAGAATGTTTGCTTGAACTAATTGATGAAATTAAGTTAAATAAATATGATATTGGAATTGCTACAGATGGTGATGCTGATAGACTGGGTGCAGTAGATAATGAAGGTAATTTCGTTGATTCTCATAAAATATTTATGATATTGCTTAAATATCTTTATGAACATAAGAAAAAACGAGGGTCAGTTGCTAAAACAGTATCTCTTACTACCATGGTAGATATGTATTGTGAAGAAAAGCAAATACCACTTTTTGAAACTCCAGTTGGGTTTAAACATATATCAAAGCTAATGGTAGATGAAAAAATTCTTATTGGTGGCGAAGAATCTGGTGGCTTAGGAACAATGATACACATTCCTGAAAGAGATGGATTATTTAATTCTTTGTTACTTTTGGAAGCTATGGCAGTTCAAAAAAAATCACTGAAGAAATTATGTCAAGAACTAGATGTAGAATTTGGTTCTCACAGATATTTGAGAAGGGACGTAAAAGTTACAAATACTCAAAAGAAGGCTATTATTGCTGCTTGTGATAAAAATCCTACAGACTTAGGAAGATTTAAAATTCGTAGAATTGACAAAAAAGATGGTTACAAATTCTTTGTAGATGCTGGTTGGTTATTGATTAGACCTTCTGGTACTGAACCTCTATTTAGATTTTATGCAGAAGCAGACTCATTATCAACTGTAAATGAACTGCTTGATGAAGGGTTAAAACTAAAGTAACAAATAAGTAATATCTAAGATAATTGAATTATTAGGGGCTGTCTCAAAAGGGAAGCCCCTTTTTTTTTATATATATATGTGTTTTATATAAAAAATTAGATTTACAATTAGACAAATATTAAATTAAAAGAATACCAAAATAAAATACTGATAACAATCATTTTGTTTACTGACTATCCTCATAAATCATACTATATAAATTCACTAATTTTGAACAAGTAATTAGAAACAGTTCTAAAAAAGTTAATTTATAGGTATTCAAATGAAAATGCGTGCAATTCTTTATGCATCAATATTAATAGTAACTCTTAGCATAAATGCTTATGCTGATAAATATACTTCGAAAGCATTCACAATGATGGTTTCTGGTACTTCCACTCTTCACGATTGGAAATCTCCTGCAAGTAAAAATATAGCTACGGGTGATTTCACAATAGCTGGCAATGATCTTCAAAAAATTAATTCAATGTATGTTGAAGTTGTTGCAAAATCAATCAAAAATGAAGAACACGATGGTATGAATGACAAAACTTGGGACTGCATTAAAGCAGATGAATTTCCAACTATCATTTTTAATCTAACAAGTGTAAAATCAATCGAAAATGCTGTTGCTGAATTTAATATAAATGCTTTGGGTAATCTAAAAATTGCTGGTACTACATTACCCATCGATATTCAAGTAAAAGCAAAAGTATTGGCAAATGGCGATGTTGAAATAACTGGTTCTAAAAAAATTAAATTATCACAATTTAAATTAGAAAGACCATCTGCTATGCTTGGTACTATAAAATGTGGTGATGAAATTACTCTTACTTTCTCAATAGTTTTGAAAAAAGCATAAACAAAGAGTTTATGCAAAATGAATTAGAATTTTTTTACTTTTTAATAAATTTATTTATAGGTCTCATTATGAAAAACAGTATAACAAAAATATTCAGCTTTTTATTAGCTATATTTATGGTTCAAAGTGCTTTCGCACAACAAGCAACAATTTCAAACTTCCGTCCTTATGATAGAACTGGGATAAATATGTTTGAAACTCCAAAACAAAATGCAACATCAAAATTTGATGGTGTAAAAGTTAGAATTGGTGGTGGATTTACTCAACAGTTCCAATCCCTTTCTCATGAAAATAGTGCAACATCTGTAACTTTAACTGCAGCTCCAACTAAAAATGGAAATAAACTATATGAAATGACTTCTGGTTTCAATACAGCTATGGCTAATTTGAATTTTGATGTTCAATTAGAAGACGGTGTATTATTAAATTTAACTACTTATTTATCTGCTAAGCACCATAATGAAGCTTGGGTAAAAGGTGGATATATTCAATTTGATAAATTAGCATTTTTAGGCTCAAGTTTATTAAATGATGTAATGAATAATGTAACTATCAAAGTTGGTCACATGGAAATTAACTATGGTGATGCTCACTTCCGTAGATCTGATGGTGGACAAACTATGTACAATCCATTTATTGAAAATTACATTGTTGATGAATTTGCTACAGAAATTGGTGGTGAAGTTTATTACAAAAATAATGGTTTCTTAGGCATGTTTGGTATGACTTCTGGTGAAATCAAAGGTGCTTTAGACCCAGTATATTCAACAACTGTAGATAAAGATACTGCAAAAGCTCCAGCTATATTATTCAAAGTGGGATATGATAATAAAATTGGTGATGATATGAGATTAAGATTAACTGCATCTGGTTATATGAAATCAAGTGGTAGTACAAATACTTTATTTGGTGGTGATAGAACTGGTTCTAACTATTCTTATGTTATGGAAAAAGCTTTTGATGCAAATGGTGCAAAACCTGCTTTAACTGTAATAGCATTTTCTGGTAGATTAAATCCCGGTTTTACAGATAAAATTAGCACTTATATGGTAAACTTATTCTGGCAAATGGGTGGTTTAGAATTATTTGGTACATTTGAAACTGCTGCTGGCCGTTCAAATAAAGAAGTAACTGATAGAAAAATGACTCAAATAGCTGCAGACTTAATTTACAGATTTGGTAAAACTGGCTATATCGGCGGTAGATTCAATACTGTAACTGCAAATTTATCAGACTTCACAGTTTATAATAATGCGGTTCCAGTTACAGATCCAAATTATGGAACTGCTCTAACATTTAGAGATTCAAAAATTTCTAGAATAGCTATTGCTGCTGGTTGGTATGTAACAGATAACGTATTAATGAAAGCTGAATATGTATCTCAAACTTATACTGATTTCTATTCTGCAAAATTAGCTGATGATGATATGAAAGATTATAGAAGTGGTGGTAAATTTAATGGTGTAGTTGTAGAAGCTGTAGTTGGTTTCTAAGCATTTAGCAATTATATCTGTGGCAAAGCGTCAAAACTTTGTTGCAGATATTTTTTTTT
>JAYTXK010000427.1:0-1959 GCA_043743005.1 Ignavibacteriota bacterium | reverse complement strand
CCACTTGGGCTAATAGTTGGATGTGAAGTAAAATAATCAGAAGAAAATTCATTTAGTAATATTCCTTCATTCCATTCACTTTTTTCAAAATGAGAGTAAAAAATATTTAGCACAGATTTCCTACCTGCATTTTTAAAATTTGAGAAATATGAAATTAAATGTTGATTGTCAAAAGTAATGAATGATTGATTATTTCTTTCTTGATTAATTCTTCCTTTAGCTAATTTTACTTTGCCTATAGTATCAAATGAAAATGTATAAAATTTGCTATATCCAGTTTTGTTTGAATTAAAGTAAAGTACATTTTCTCTTTTATTCCATTGGGGAGCAAAGTCATCTGCTTCAGAATTAACTAATTGTATATTCTGTGGAGATGTCCATTTTGCATATACATCTAAACAAATTAGAAGTAATATTATAATTAAGGATTTGAAATTCAAATTGATTGTTAGATTTTAAATATAAACAAGAAACAAATTTAATCACATTCTTATCAATTTCATAGATTTAATTTTATTCATTACTAATTTTTCACCTTTATTTTGCAATTTTAATCAAACTTGTTTAATTAATTTTAAAATTGCCTAAATCACAAATCATATAATGCTTTATTAGATACTAATTAAAATTAAAGTTATCAATGAGACTGCATATTAACTTTCTGAATTTAATACTGAGAAGATATAGGGTTTTTGAAAAAATGAATCATTAATTCAACTTTAATACGTCAATTTTATTTTTAAATTTAGTTTAAATTAAAATGATTATTAATATTAAAAATATGGTTTGCAATCGTTGCATAATGGTTGTGCAAAATGAAATATTAGCTTTTGGATTGCATGTAAATAAAATAAATTTAGGTGAAGTTGATATTGTAGAAAATCTATCTTCTGAGAATTTAAATAAATTAAACCTAAATTTAATGCAATTTGGATTTGAAATTATTGATGATAAAAAAAGTAAAATAATTGAAAAAATAAAAAATGAAGTAATTTCTTTAGTTCATTTATCTGAATCAGAAATACCTCAAAATTATTCTATATATTTAGCTGAAAAATTAAATTATGAATATAATTATTTGAGTACTTTATTTTCAAATGTGGAAGGGATTACTTTAGAAAAATATATAATAAATCATAAGATTGAAAGAGTAAAAGAATTATTAGTATATGATGAACTCACGCTTTCTGAAATTGCAGACAAATTAGGTTACAGTAGTGTTGCATATCTTTCAAACCAATTCAAAATGGTTACAGGCTTTACACCCAGCTATTTCAAATCGCTGAAAGAAAACAAACGCAAAAACATAGAAGAACTGTAAATGTTACAACTCTAATACAAAATTCCACAATAGCTACGCCATAAGCCCAAATTACCTTTGTGTCAAACAAAAAACTATGACACATACTTATAAAGTTACAGGAATGACCTGCGGCAGTTGCGAAGCAAAAGTAAAAAGCAGTTTACTCATGTTGCCAAATGTTACCGAAGTGGAAGTTTCAAAAGACAACCAAACGGCAACCATTTCAATGGACAAGCATGTTGCACTATCCACTTTTCAAAATGCGTTAGATAAAAAATATTCCATTACAGCAATGGAACACAACGAAACAGCAGAACAAGCAAAAGATTGGTTTATTACATATAAACCAATCTTACTAATTTTTGGTTACATAACTACAATTGCAATTATTGCAGCTACACATCAAAACGCATTTCATTGGATGCAAGCCATGAATATTTTTATGGCAGGTTTCTTTCTTACTTTTTCATTCTTCAAAATGCTTGACCTAAAAGGCTTTGCAGAAAGCTACAGCATGTACGATATTGTGGCAAAGAAAATAAAGGTGTGGGGTTTTATTTATGCTTTTATAGAATTGGGTTTAGGTATTGCCTACGCTACCAACTTTCAACCTTTGGTTACAAACATTGTTACATTAATAGTAATGAGCATAAGTA
>JAYTXK010000426.1:0-3699 GCA_043743005.1 Ignavibacteriota bacterium | reverse complement strand
TTACAAACAAGATCCTAAGAAAAAAGAATCTGAAAAGATGATGCCGAGTTTTGCTGGAATTAAAGAAGAAATAAAACAAGATATGAATTTGAAACCACTTTTTGCTGCTGCAGAAAGTAGAATAAAATTGGAAATAAGAGCAGATTTTTCTAAAAAGAATAAAGACCTTGTACCTAATGAAAATGAAGTTACCTTTTCTAAGCCAAATATAATTGATGATAAAAGAGCTGAATTGAAGGTTTTAAGATTTGATGATAATGTTAGCGAAAGTATTGAAGTAGAAAAAGAACAAATTGAACCATTAATAGTTGAGAATATAGTTGAAATTGTTTCAGACGAAATTTCAACAAATGAAGTTGATATAAGTTCAAATGAAACAATAGTTGAATTAAATAATACTAATGAATCAAATGAAGTTACTGATAATACTTTAGAGGAATTTATATCTGTAACCAATGAAATAAATTCTAATTTTGGAAATAATGAAACTAATGTTAGATTAGATTTGGAAGAATATACTTCTGATGCAATAGAAATATTTGAAGAGCCTGTTATATCAGATATGACAGAAGAAATATTTCCTGAAGATTTGGAACATGTTGAAATAATTGAAAATGAAATTTCAACTGATATGATTGATATTGAATTAAAACAAATAGCAATATTTGATGAAGAAATCGCACCTGAAGTACAAATATCAGCAGAAATAGCTAAAGGCTATACTGAAAAATTGATTGATTATCCTCTAAACTCACTTTTAGAGGAAATTCCTAATCTTAGCAACGAACCAAGAAAAGAATTCGATTATATGCTTTCAAGAGTATTAATGGCTATTAGAGCTGTAAGTAATACAAAAACTGCAGCTTTGATTTTGGTCAATAATGAAAAAAGAGAATTGATTTTAGAATCTTATGTAACTGAAAATGAGAAATCTATAACTGAAAAATCAAGAATTAGAATTGGAAATGATATTGTTAGTCAGATAGTCAATAATGTTAAACCTGAAATTTTATCTGAAATTAATCCATCAGCTGAAATGGATTTAATTCCTTATTACAAAAATTCTACTGGAGTTGCTTCTTTTGTTGGGTTGCCTGTATTTTATGAAAATTCATTAGTTGGTGTTTTGTGTGCCGATTCTACTGACCCTGATGCTTATGATTCAATTATGGTTGGCTTTTTAGGTCACTTTACTAAAATTATTTCAGGGCTATTGAAAAGTTATACAGAAAGATATGATTTGGTTCAAGATTCAAAAGCATTCAAAGCAATTAATTTATTTAATAATATTTCTACACATTCTAATTTGAATTATTATGAAATTAACTCTGCTTTGATTGAAACAGTTTCAAGATTAGTAGAGTGCAATACTCTTGGTATTGTTGCTTATGATGAGAATAATGGAGGCTGGCATATTAATATGCTTTCATCAACTGAAGATGAAAATGAAATTATTCTTGGCAAACCAGTACTTTTAGAAAGTTCAATTTTAGGAGAAACAATCTTAAATTCTCAAAGTAAAATACTTATTAATATTCAGGATAATAGTGTCAGAGTTCATTCAAATGAATCTGATATGAATGGAGGTTTCTTTATTTCAGTTCCACTCAAATCAACTACTTCTACTTTTGGTGCTTTGTTTTTAGAAGGAAAGAAAAGTTCTGTTGTTTCTGAAGTTGAATTGAATATGATTGAATCAATAGTTGATAATGCAAGTAATGTAATTGAAAAAATCCATCTTAAGAATTTATTGCAAGATAGCATATTGATTGATCCAAATACACAGATAATGAATTTCCCTGCATTCTACCATAGAACTAATGAAGAAATTGACAGAACTTGTGCATTTGATACTCCTGCTTGCTTGTGTTTGATTGAAATAGATAAATATAGTTCTTTCGACCCAATTGAACATCAAGATAGACTTAATAAAGTAATGTTTACCCTTATTAAATTAGTAAAAGGCAATTCTAAAAACTTTGATGTAATTGGACAAATTGATGCTACAAGAATAGGGGTTATGTTAATTGGTTATGAACTTAATAAAGCAAAACTTTGGGCAGAAAGATTAAGAAATCAAATTGCAATTACTCTGGTAGAAATAGATAACCGTAAATTTAATATGACAGCTTGCTTTGGTATAGTAGAAATAAACAGAAAAGAATCAATTGAAAATTATTTGAATTATGCTAATACTGCACTAAGTGTATCTTTATCAAAGACTAATACAGTTAGTATTTACTCTTAAAATTTAATAATAGCTTTAACAAATAAAAAGTACAAAAATGACACTTAAAGAAAAGTTTGAAGAGGAAGTATTACAAATGCTTTCATCTTCAAATGAAGCACTAATGTTAAATGAAATTTCAAAAACATTAAAAGTCAAATCAGATTCGCCAGAATATGAAATTTTAAAAAGTGCTTTGTCTGAATTAATAAAAAACAAAATAATTACTAAGTCTGCTCGAAGAAGGTATATGCTTATGAAAGAAAATTCTTCAAATATGATTGAAGCTAAAATCGAAATTAAGCAAGAAAGAGGGATTATACAAACAGATAATCCAAAATTCCCAAGTATAATCATTAAAAGAAAGAATTTCAATACTGCACTTAATGGTGATACTGTATTAGTGCGACTTTTGAGTTTTAAAAAAGATGACAAGCCTCAAGGAGAAGTAATAGAAGTAATTGAAAGAAATCACTCTCTTTTTGGTGGAAAAGTAGAAATTGATGGACAATTGGCATACCTAATACCAGATGACCACCATATCTATGTTGATTTTTTAATTCCTGAAAAATATTTAAATGGTGCAAAATCTGGTGATAAAGTTACAGTTAAATTCTTAAATTGGAAAGATCATCACAAAAGCCCGCAAGTTGAAGTAATACAAATATTAGGTCAATCAGGAAATCCTCATACAGAATACGATTCAATAATTGAAGAATTTGATTTGCCAAATAATTTTCCAGATGAAGTAAATGCAGAAGCTCATTCAGTTCCTGAAAAAGTTTTAAAAGCTGAAATTGGGAAAAGACTTGATCTTAGAAAAGATTTAGTTATAACAATTGACCCAATAGATGCAAAAGATTTTGATGATGCATTATCTTTGATAGAATTAGATAATGGTAATTATGAAGTAGGTATTCATATTGCTGATGTTAGCCATTATGTAACAGAAAATTCAGCTTTGGATATTGAAGCAAGGTTTAGAGGAAATAGTATTTATCTTGTTGATAGAGTAATTCCAATGTTACCCGAGCAATTATCTAATAATATTTGCTCATTGAAACCAAATGTTGATAGATTAGCATTTTCTGTAATTGTTGAACTTGGTCCCAGAGGTTCAGTTAAAAATTACAAAATCAAAAAGACTATTATTAATAGTAAAAGAAGATACCACTATGATGAGGTATTAGATATTATTAATACTGGAAAAGGAGATAATCTTGATTTACTTCAAAAATTAAATTCTCTTGCTAAAACTATTAGAAAGAATAGATTTAAAGATGGTGGAATTGAATTTGAAACTGCTGAAGTTAAATTTATTTTAGATGAAAATAAAAATCCAATAGATGTTAAATTAAAAAAAGCTAATGATGCAACTGAATTGGTTGAAGAATTTATGTTACTTGCAAATAAATTAGTAGCACAGCATATTAAAATTATGTCAAAAGCAAATAAAAATGCAAACCTTTTAC
>JAYTXK010000425.1:0-1757 GCA_043743005.1 Ignavibacteriota bacterium | reverse complement strand
TGATAAAAAGTGATTATTTTGGATTAGAAGAATTTGATAAAAATAACATCAACAATTTAACAAGCAATTTAATTAAAATAAAAGCTCGAAGGATAGTTTTTGATGGAGAATTATTTCAAAATGAAATAAAGTTACTTAAATTATTTATAGAAAAATCAATAAGTAGCATTAAAAATATAGATAGTGAATCAATTGATACTAAATTAAATGATATGATTGCAAACTCTGATATAGCATTAAATGATTTAATTAATTTTTCTACTAATTTAAGTGGAATTGAAAAAAACATTGATATATTTGAATTTAAAAGTTTTATCATTACTATAATTAACAATCTCAAAATAATTGACAATTTAAAATCATTAGAAAATGAAAAGGAAAAATTTACTAATATTAGTGATTTTGATAATATTTTCATAGATATTGAAGTTGAAAAAAACAGTAGAGCATTGAATGAAATGTTATCAGTATTGGAAGAATTTACTTCAGTAATTTTTTTAATTGACAATAATCAATTAAAAAAATATAAATACAAAGATTTATTAAACAAATTTAAAGGTTTAATAAAAACAGCAAAATATCAAATTAGAGAAAGAATTGATTTTGGTGTAACTGTTACTTCAATTGAACAAACACGTGGAATACCTTATAAAGTTATGATAATTTGTGGTATGAATGATGGAAATTTTCCATTACCTTATATGACAGATAGGTTTATAGGTAAAGATTTGAAATCAAGCGAAGATAGACATAAACATACTGAACAGCTTTTATTTTATCAATTCCTTTCAAATAATGGAGAAAATAAATTTATAAATAGAAAAGTATATATAACAAATTATAAAAATGATGATGAAAAATTACTGAGTAGATCATATTATGTAAATGAACTTTTGAAAATTGTAAAGCCAGAGAGTGAAATTGATTTCACTTTAATAAATAATGAGTTCCCAAAATGGTATGATGCTATATCAGACGCTAATGAAGCAAAATTTTTATATAAAATTGACAATTATAAGAAATATCATTTAGGTGAAGATATAACAAACTCTGAGCATAGAGGTGAAATAAAAAACCTAAATGAATTAATTGATAAACTTAATAATAAAACTTATAACGTTTCAAAAATCAAAAATCATCTTAAATGTTCATTTATAACATTAAGTAATGATTATTTGAAATTACAAGATAATGAATTTGATTTTGATGAAGAAATTCTTTCAAATGAAAAAGGTAATATTATTCATCAAACTATGGAAAAATTCTATAATGTTTTAAAAGTTCAATCATTTCATAATTTGCAACATAATAAAATTCAAAATATTTTAAAAACTAACATAGTAAAATTAGAAATTTCTAAAAAAGAAGATTATTTAATTTTAATTCAAAAATTGCTAAAAGAAGTATTTCAAAAATATGATAAAGGAAATATACAAAGTTTTATTTTGTTAAATAAATTAACTTTGGTTTATGATAAAAACAATGAATTTAATAAGTTACTTACATTAGATTTGGAAGAGTGTGATGAATATGCTACTTTATTTACTGAGTTTAATTTAACAGGTTTAAATAATGATAGAGAAGTATTTATTGGAAATTCTAATTTTACTGGTAAAATAGATAGAATTGATTTTAGAATTTCGAGTTTGAATGATGAATTGCTTGAATTGAGATTGATTGATTATAAAAGTAAATTTAATCATTTTGATTTTTTTCAATTAAACATTTATGATAGCCTTTTGCCAGAAGTATTTTTC
>JAYTXK010000424.1:0-2632 GCA_043743005.1 Ignavibacteriota bacterium | reverse complement strand
TGGAGATTGGTTTTCAAATTATTTGTAATATTAATTTAAATCAATTACTTTGCTAGCTTGAACAACTTTTTGAAATATACCATCTTTATTTGTTGTTATTTTTATATTGAAATTAGTCATAGGTATTTTCATATCGCCTAAGGCTACTCTCACATTGTCTTTAGTGGTTTTTTTTAACTCATAGGTGCCTTACTTTTCGCTCCGATTCCATAATACGCAGTAATTCTTATTTATTACATCTGTTGTTAAATTTGCTAAATAATATAGTGGCGTGTTTTTTGGTTTGCGTGTTACAAATCTTCCTTGTTGCTCGTTTCCGTATATATGCCATTCTGAGAGCTTAGGCATTTTAGTTATATTTAAGTAACTTTCATTCAATATAATATATTCTTTCGTTTTTCGTATATTTGTAAAAATAATAAATACAAAGTAATAAAATGCAAGAAAAAACATTAACTTATGAGCAATTAATCAATCTCTTTCAAGAAGATAGAAAACAATTTCAAGAATTAAAAGAAGCTCAAGCTGAAACTGATAAGCAAATCAAAGAAGTTAGTAAACAAATAGCTGAGCATGGTATTCAAATTGGTGGAATAAATAACAAGTTTGGAACATTTACTGAGGGTTTGGTTTACCCATCTATTGAAAAAGAACTTTATGAGAAGTTTAAAGTAACTCATGTAACTCAAAGAGCAAGAAACAAGAAGAAAAAAGTTGAAATCGATATTTTAGGTTACTCAAATGGTTCTGTAAATGTTGCTTATGTAGTAGAAGTAAAAAGCCATTTAAGGGAAGAAGCTTTAGAACAAATTTTAAATATTTTAGTAAATTTTAAAGAAAATTTTCCAGAACATAAAGATAAAAAAGTTTATGGAATTATAGCATCTATAGATTCAAATGAATACTATGTTAAAGAAATAGAACAAGCTGGTATCTACTTTGCAAATATTACCGATAACCTATTTAAATTACGAAATTCTAAAAGTTTCAAAGCAAAAGCATTTTAGTCACTTACACTTTTCTCATCTACTACAAAAGGGGCTATACCTCTTGTGTCTGTAGGTATTTTCATATCGCCTAAGGCTACTCTCACATTGCCTTTAGTGGTTTTTTTTAACTCATAGGTGCCTTACTTTTCGCTCCGATTCCATAATACGTAGTAATTCTTCATTATTACAATAGAAAAATGTAATAAACATATTTATAATTCGTATATTTGTAAAATTAAAATAAATAGAATTAAATTTAAATAGAAAAACTAAGTTTTGAAAAAGTATGGCAAATATTAACAATGAAGAACTTAAAATACTAATTGTAGATGATATTCCTCAAAATATACAAGTTTTGGGAAGTATTTTATCTAAAAGTGGTTATAACTTGGCTGTGGCTCAAAATGGCTTACAAGCTATTGAAACAGCTAATCATTTTAGACCAGATTTAATCTTGATGGATGTTACAATGCCTGAAATGGATGGCTTACAGGCTACCAAAATACTAAAAGAAAATGATGAATTGAAACATATTCCTGTTATCTTTTTGACTGCAAGAGATAGTGGTGAGGATATGGTTAGTGGATTTAAAGCTGGTGGAGTGGATTATGTTACAAAACCATTCAATCCAGTTGAACTTCTGCAAAGAGTTGAAACTCATATTGAGTTAAAAAAATCAAGAGATATGATAATTGAACAAAAACAAGAGCTTGAAAATTTAAACAAATCAAAAGACAAGTTTTTTTCAATAATATCTCATGATTTGAAAGGTCCATTCACTGGATCTATAGGACTATCAGAGTTGATTTTAGAACGTCCTGATGAGTTTGAAAAAGATGAAGTAATCAATATAATGCAGAAAATTTTCAATGCACAAAAGTTGCAATTAGCTTTAATTGAAAATTTACTTGATTGGTCTAGAATTCAAACTGGTAGAATTGAGTATGTGCCACTTGTTTTGAATATAAAAGGAATAATAGAAAATATTTTTAAAACTTTGGGGAGTAATGCAAATACAAAAAGTATTGAGCTATTGAACTCAATTCCAAATGACTTAACTGTAATTGGCGATGACTTTATGATTACTACAATTTTAAGAAATTTAATTTCTAATGCAATTAAGTTTACTCCTAATAATGGGAAAATTGAAGCATTTACTAATATTGAAACCAAAATCCTAAATATAAATATTAAAGATTCTGGTGTAGGAATGAACCAACAAGATGTAGATAAATTGTTTAGAATCGAAAATCATTATACAACTTTAGGTACTTCCAAAGAAAAAGGAACTGGCTTGGGTTTGATCCTTTGTAAAGAATTTGCAGAAGCAAATAAAGGCGATTTAAGCGTTAAAAGCGAAAAAGGCTTAGGCTCTACATTTATTTTAAGTTTGAATGCTTAATTGATATTAAATTTATTCTGCAATAATTTTAAGCACTTTTATTATACTAGTAATTGCAAAGGTATCAATACCTTGAGTAATTTCGCTTGATATAAGTTTCAATATTTCAGAATTTGTTTCATTTGCATAAAGTTTGATTTCTTCAGCAAACTCTTTAATTTTTTTCATTTCAACAGTTTTTTGCAAAATATTAGCTTTCTCTATCCATTCTTCTTTTATAATTGAAGCAATATCAGAATGT
>JAYTXK010000423.1:0-3127 GCA_043743005.1 Ignavibacteriota bacterium | reverse complement strand
TCTTTGCATAAATGCTATTTGCACAAATTAAAACAAGTACTAATATTATTATTTTTTTAATTTTTTTCTCTTTGTTTTATTTTTCATAAATTAAAATTCTACCATTAAATAAATTATTATCAATCTCCAAACTATAATTATACAACCCTGTGTTTAATGAATTTTGTATAAAAATAGAATTTGATTCTTGACTATAGCTTATTTTTATTTCATTACCAACTAAATCAAATACTCTGAAACTTTTGAAATTAATTAATTCTTTTCGAAATTTTAGTTTTAGCTCTTCAGTAGTATTAAACATATTTTTAATTGAAACATCTGTTTCGATATCATCAACTAAAGTTCCATTGTCTTTATAAACTAAAATACCTCCAGCAACTCCAAGATATATTTCACCATTCATACTTTCTGCTATAGAAGTAACTGATGTTTCATATTGAATATTATGATATTTTTGAGGATCTATAACTTCAATTTTTTTATTTTTAACTCTAATGCAACCATTAGATGATCCTATCCAAATACACGAATCTTTAGAATAGTAAATAAAGTTTGGTCGGCTTAAATAACTTGTATAATTAAAATAATCATATCCATCATTTTTAGTAATAAAATACCAGTTACCATCTTTAAATTTACTTAATCCACCTTTTGAATTCTGGTTGTTTTTAAAAATTACCCAAATTGAGTCTTGTTTATCTACAAAGATACCATTTGTTTGTTTTGAATTAGTAGCATCAGAATTATAAGCCAATAATTGGTAATTAACGTAAGTTTTATATATAGGATTATATATACCTAAATTTATTGAATTAGCAAGAATCAAGTTCCCTTTAGAATCGCTAGTTAAAAAATCATTCCAACCAATTAAATAATCAGGATTCTGTTTCCAATTATAATTTGTATCAATAATTGTTTCGATTTTATCATTAAAAATTTTTAACAACCTTCCACCTTGAACTATATATATAGGGTTGCCAAACTGATCAATCGTTCCAATAGTTTTTTTTAGCTGCGTTATCCAAATATTTTCAAATACATCTTTATGAATAGATTGAAAAACTAATAAAGTATCATTTTTAAGACTATCTTGAAAAAACATTGACCATTTATTATTTTTAAAATACAAAATTGAATTATCAAAAATAGAATAAATAACATTACTTTTAGTAATTACAAACGGAATTGATTGTATAAAATGATTATTTAATTTTCGAGGAAAACCTGATGATTCTAATGTCAAAGATGTAAATTTATTTCCATCATAATAATTGTAAATATAATCATTATTTTCAGTAGGAGAAGTGCCATTGTATCCTTCACAAAATAGTTTTCCATTTTGGAAAATTAAATGTTCTACCCTAGTAATAGGATAACTTGGTTTTATATATTTTATTTCAGAAGAAAATGCGGATATTGAAATAAATAAAAATATCAATAAATAATTTTTCATAATAATAATCCAATTTTTAAAAATTCATTAATGTAGGACAATTTAAAATAAAATAAAATACAAGTAAAAGTTATTAAATGAAAGAAATAATTTATATTTTCACAAATAAATTTATACATTACTATTCGGTTTTATCACATATTAGTTATTATTGTAAAATTAACCCCAAAAATCTTTTGGATTTTCTTCCCCATCAAAATAATTTGCTTTGCCACTCTCTTTATTAAAAACTTCAAATTGAGGCATAAAATTAATTTTGTTGCTATCAGGATATTCAACTATATCAATGTTGTTTTTAGTTCTTAAGTCCAAATATATACATAATGAATCTGAATGATTGTAAAGTTGGTGAGCACCAGTAGCACCTATTTCCATAAAAACAATATCACCCTCTTTTACAATTTTCTTACTTTCATTAGTTCTCAAAGTGGCTTCACCAGAAATAATATAAAATAATTCTTCAGCATTATGATGAAAATGAAAAGGATATGAGTATTTTTTAGGAGCTAATTTTCTAATATCAAATACAATATTTTTAGCATTTACTTCATCGCTAAGTTTATTAGTAGTTTCCCAAATATAATCATCTGTTTTGGCTTCTTTATTTACAAAATTAAGTTCATTCATTTCAAATATTCTTGGCATAAATCCTCCATAAGTTTAAAAACAATTAAAAAGCAAAATTCATCATTTTATATATTAATCTTGCAGTAGTAAGGTCAGGATGATTTAAGTTTTCTCTTGGAGCAAGCTCCACTACATCAAACCCAATAATTTTCTTACCCTGCCTTTTAATTTCTCTAAATACCTCAAGTGCATCATTGTATAAAAACCCATCAGGCTCTGGAGTACCTGTAGATGGCATTATTGAAGGATCGAAATAATCTACATCAAATGTAATATAAATTTCATCTGAAAGTGTATCAACTACAGCTTTATGCCAGTTATTTGTATGCAAGCCTCTTTTAATAGATGAGGCATAAAAAGTATTTACTTTGTTTTCTTTTATAAAATTTGCTTCTTCTATACATTGGGCTCTTATACCAACTTGTGTAATTTTTTCACAAGGAATAAATTCTGCTACTCTCGACATAATGCAAGCATGTGAATAAATTGAACCTTGATATTCGTGCCTTAAATCAGAGTGAGCATCAAATTGCAAAACTGACATATTTTGATAAATCAATGAATGAGCTCTAATAGGTGCAGTAGAAATTGTATGTTCTCCACCAAGTGTTACAACAAATTTATCTAATTCTAATAATTTAGAAACTTGATTTTCAATAATAAATAAAGCCATTTCATCTTTTGCAAGTTCAAAATTTATAGGTTCTAAAGTTGCAATTCCTTTTTCAAAGCAAAGCTCATTATCAAACTCATAATCATAAAATTCAACATAGGCACTTGCTTTAATTATTGCATCTGGTCCATTTTTAGTACCACCACCATAGCTAACTGTATGTTCGTAAGGTGCTGATACTATTACTATCTTAGAATTTTCTAAAGAAGAATATTCAGCTTCAATTGCTAAAAAATTATTTTCGTTATCAAGAGTTTTCATATTTTATATATAATTGTTTTTAATTGATTAATAATTTCAATAAATTCCAAAAGTTGATAAGACTATATTAAATAATTAGTACTTTATTGTTAAGATTTTTATACCATTTTGAA
>JAYTXK010000422.1:0-8444 GCA_043743005.1 Ignavibacteriota bacterium | reverse complement strand
CTTACGATATTGAAGTAGGTTTTTCATCTCAAGATTTTTCAAGTAATAGTAGATTAAATAAATTACTAAATTCACATAAAGAGCTAAAACTTTTTAGTCTTGATGACTATCAATTATTTAATTCAGGGTCGAAAGCAAAAGGATTTTGCTTAAGAAACAACTTTTTTACTCCTTACTTATTACCAAAGGGATGCTATGGAGAATATCCTGAAGAGCCTGTAATTACAATCAGAGAAGATTTTATTTTGGCTGCAAAAGAAGATATTGATGAAGAATTTGTTTATGAATTTGTCAAAACTGCTATTGAAGAAACTGATTTGATAGATATGAATACTTATGGAAAAGACTTTAGTAATATTCATTTTGCATTTCCTCTCCACGACGGAACAAGAAGATACTTAGACAAAAATTCCCCAAAGTTTTTTGAAAAATATGGAGAAAAAATAGGTAAATTTGGAGCAGGTGTTGGTGGTATTTATACTGCTTTAATGGGATTTTTACTTTGGAGAAAAAAACGTAAAAGAAAAACAATTGTTGTTGATTTTGAAAGAGTATTAGAAATTCAGTCTGAATTTGGTAATGCAAAATCAATTGATGAACTTGAATTAATGTATAAAGAATTACAAGAAATTCAACAAAATTATCATATTAAAATGATAGATCATAAAATATTGGTAGATGATACTTTGCAAATATTTTTCGTTTTAATTGATAAAGTCGAATCTTATATTTTGAATGAAATTAAAAACAGAACTAAGTAATCTTTAATTTATATTAGTTATCCTTTAAAATAATTTCAACTTTAAATTTATGTCGCTACCACAATTAAATTTGCAAAAATTTATAAACAATAGTGTTAATAGATTTTCAAAACTTTAAGAATTCATTCTTATAATATATATATATATTTGCACCCCAAATAATTTTGAATAAAAGAAATATATGAGTGAAGCACAAAGAAATTATAATTTTGATAGAAATAGCCCATTAATAAAAAATGATACAGATTTTTTTAAAAAATTAGGCTCAAAAATTCCTCCACACAATGCAGAGGCTGAAATATCTGTACTTGGTGCTATGATGTTGAGTAAAGAAGGGATTTCAAAAATTGTTAGTATTATTACAGAAGAAAGTTTTTATCTTGAAAATCATAGAATTATATTCAAGTCTATTATATCAATGTTTAATGATCAGAAAAATGTAGATATAGTTAGCTTGGCTGAACAACTAAGATTTACAGGTAATTTGAGTGTAATTGGAGGTGCAGAATATTTGGCTATGTTAAATAATAGCACTCCAACAGCAGCGAATATTGAACAGTATGCATTAATAATTCAAGAAAAATTTCTTAAAAGAAGCCTGATATTAATTGCAGGTGAAGTATTAAACAATTCTTATGATGATACAAAAGATGCAATTGAAGAAATAGATAGAGCAGAAGCTGAAATTTTTCAATTAGCAGAAAAAAGATTTATTAAAGGCTACAAAGATATGAAAAGTTTAGTCTTTTCTACTTTTGAGCAAATTGAAAAGCTATCTCATAGAGATAAAGATTCATTGAGTGGAGTACCATCTGGTATAACTAAATTAGATAATATGCTTGGTGGATTTCAAAATTCAGATTTAATAATTATTGCTGCCAGACCATCTATGGGAAAAACAGCACTTGCTATGACTTTTGCTCGAAATGCTGCAATGCAATATGACAAACCTGTTGCTGTATTTTCAATTGAAATGGCTTCTAATCAACTTGTAACAAGGCTTTTATCATCTGAAGCACGTATCAATCAACAAAAACTTAGAACTGGTCATCTTAATGATTTTGAAAAGAGAAATTTGATAAAAGTGTGTGATACATTAGGAAAAGCACCTTTATTTATTGATGATACTTCAATGCTCTCTATTTTGGAATTTAGAGCTAAATGTAGAAGATTAAAAACAGAACATCAAATTAGTATGGTAGTTGTGGATTATCTTCAATTGATGCACGCACCAAAGTCTGATAGCAGAGAAAGAGAAATTGCAATTATTTCTTCTACTTTAAAGCAAGTAGCCAAAGAATTAGAAATACCAGTAATTGCACTTGCTCAATTAAATAGATCAGTTGATGGTAGAACTGATAAAAGACCAATGCTTTCAGACTTAAGAGAATCTGGATCGATAGAGCAAGATGCCGACGTAGTAATGTTTGTAAATAGACCAGAAGTATATGGACAAAAATTTTGGGATAAAGAAATGACTCAAGCAACAGAAAATACAGCAGAAATAATTATAGGAAAGCAAAGAAATGGTCCTATTGGCGATATTAGAGTAACTTTTTTAAAAGATTTTGCAAGATTTGAAAATCATATTGATAGTAGTGCGTTGCCTGAAAATTTAAGCAAAAATTTAGATACATACTCACATGATGAACCTGCATTTTAAAAATATGACAATTCTTATATAAAATATTGGTAAAAATCATAATTTTTTAATTTTTTTTTTACTATATTTACATATTGATTATTTAGCAATAGGAAAAACAATGAAATATCAAAATATTCTTGTGCCAACAGATTTTTCAGAAGGATCTGATAATGCACTTCTTGCTGCAATTGATTTTGCAAAAGTTTCTCAAGCTACAATTCATATTGTTCATGTTATAACACCTGTTTCATATCCTTCTGGCTTTGAAATGGCTGCAAGTGCAGCTGAATTTGAAAAAGAATTAGCTGATATATCTAAAGTTAAACTTGAAGAAATAGAAACTAAATTAAAAAGTATGAATATTATTTGCAAAGTTGATATTATTTTTGGTAATACATATTCTAAACTTGCTGATTATAGTGATGAAAATAAAATTGATTTAATTTGTATTGCTACACACGGTTCCGGTGGCATTGAGCATTTTATTTTTGGAAGTACAACTGAAAAGCTATTAAGAAAAGCACACTGCCCTATTTATGTAGTTAGATTTTATAATAATTAAGAGAATTTAAGAATGGCAATAATTAAAACCAATGAATTAATTACTTTAGATAATCATATTAATAATGAAGAATTTAAGCACCCAGGAGCAACAGGAGAATTTACAGGACTCTTACATAATCTGTCATTTGCAATTAAAATAATTTCAAGGGATGTAAGAAGAGCAGGTCTTAATGATGTACTTGGAATGACAGAAGATACAAATGTGCATGGAGAACAAGTAAAAAGGCTTGATGAACATGCAAATGAAACTATTATTAAAATAATGCAAAATAGTGGTAGAATAGCAGTAATGGCTTCTGAAGAAAATGAAGAAATTATTACAGTACCAGAAAACCGTAAAAGAGGAAAATATGTTTTAGTATTTGACCCACTTGATGGTTCATCAAATATTGATGTCAATGTTACTATTGGTACTATATTTGGACTTTATAAAAAAATCACAGATACTGGTGGTGTCGAAGACGTATTGCAATGTGGCTATGAACAAGTAGGAGCTGGATATGCTCTATTTGGTAGCAGTACAATATTAACATATTCAACAGGTCAAGGAGTAAATATGTTTGCTTATGACCCTACAGTTGGAGAATTTTTACTTATAAATGAGAATGTTCAAATACCACAAACAAGCAATTACTATAGTGTTAATGAAGGGAATTATAATAAATGGAGTTCTGGAATACAGAATTTCATCGACTATTTAAAAATTATTGATAAAAATACTGGAAGACCATATACTCAGAGATATATTGGAACTGGTATTGCAGACATTCATAGAACTTTACTTTATGGAGGTATATTTCTTTATCCTGCAGATATAAATCATAAAAATGGGAAATTAAGATTAGTATATGAAGCTAACCCATTAGCTTATATAATCGAACAAGCAGGTGGAAGAGCTACTGATGGAAAAAATAGAATTTTAGAAATCAAACCAAAGCACTTTCATGAAAGGACTCCCCTTTTCTTAGGAAGCATAAATGATGTTTTGAAACTTGAAGAATTTTTAGCAAATGAACATAATTAATTAAATAAAAAGCCACAAATTAAAGTGGCTTTTTTTACTAATTTTTTATTTATATAATCTCTCATTATCTTGAATATCCATCCACATTGCAAATAATAAAGATTGGAAACTTGTTGCAAACAAAAAGAAAAATGCCAACAAAGGACTATAACCAATATCTAATCCAAAATAAAGAGCCTTTAATATCTTAAATAAATACGGCATTGAAATCAATCCAGTAACTATTGCAAAATGATAAAGCAAAAATAATGGATGAAAATCTCTAAATAAATATTTGAACCATAGTCTTTTGAAGAACGATTTGAAAAGTAGAACTGAAACTCTTGGAATAACTTTACTTATTTTCATTTTAGATTGTTCGCCAACGTGATAAATTGGTTTTATTTCAATTTCTTTTAAGCTGCACATAGCTATATTTAGCTTTACAAGCATATCATTTGGCATACCATAGCTTTTATAAATCAAGTGAAGTCTTATAGCATGCAATGCACTTTTGCTCATTGCTGTATATCCAGTTTGAGTATCAGAAACATGCCAATATCCAGAAGCAATTTTAGTAAGCATTGAAAGAATTGAATTCCCAAAATATCTTACTTTTGGAATAACGAGCCATGCAGATCTATGAATTAATCTATTTCCTTTTACATAATCAATATTATCAAATACTACAGGTTTACAAATTTTTTCAAGTTCATCAGGATCCATTTGTCCGTCGCCTGCCATTACTGCAGTACAATCAATATTATGGTCTTTAGCCCATTTATAACCACTTGAAATAGCAGCTCCAACCCCACCATTTTCTTGATGATTAATAAGTATAATTCTTTGGTTTTGGTAATCATCATTAAGTATTTTAGAAGGAGTAAAAAGTTTTTTTTCATCTCTCATTTGCTCATCTAATACAATCTCAGCAGTATTATATCTGTTTTTAATCATTTTTCCAATTATTTCATCAATAAATATACTACTTTTGCCATCTTTATTAATGTAATCTAAAATTACTTGTTCAGTTTTGTCTTTAGACTTATCATTTACAATTACAATTCTATCCACAAAATCAGGCATTGATTCAATTACCATACCGATTTGAGTTTCTTCATTGTAGCAAGGGACTACTACTGCTATTGTTTTATTATTCAGCATTTATATTTATTTAATTTCAAAGACAATATGATTTTCTAATTTATATTTCATACCTGTTTTGGAGCAAACTGCAAAGCCAATTTCATCGAAAGATAATTTCTCACCAGCTTCACTCATCCAAGCTACTCTACGTGCAGGCACACCTAACATCATTGCATAATCAGGTACATCTTTTGTAATAACGCTTCCTGCAGCAATAAAAGCATGCTTCCCAATTGTATTGCCACATACAATAGTAGCATTTGCTCCAATTGATGCACCTTCTTTAACTAATGTTTTTTTATAAAATTCACTACCAACTTGTGGATATTTACACCTTGGATTTAATACATTAGTAAAAACCATTGAGGGACCACAAAATACAAAATCTTCTAATTCCACACCTTCGTAAATAGAAACATTATTTTGTACTTTGCAATTATTGCCAATTTTAACATTATTTCCTACATTTACATTTTGCCCAAATACACACTTTTCACCAATCTTTGTACCAGTTTGTATATGTGAAAAATGCCAAACTTTAGTGCCATCACCAATTTCAACATTATCATCAATATAAGCAGATTCATGCTTAAAATAATTTCCCATTATGAATACCTATTTCATTAAAAATGGATGAGCTTTTTCTCCTCCATTAATAATATTATCATTTCTAATTTGGTTTACTAATTCAATTGAAGGTCTTGCTTCAACTATGCCAAAGCCCTCTCCATTTAAAATTCCAGAATATACTTTTGTATGCAAATCAGTAAATCCTTCTGTAAATTCCATTTCATCACCATCAATTGTAATTGATCTAAATGTAGTTTTATTTGCATTTACAATTTCATTTGGTAAATCACTTCTATCAATAGATAAAAACCAACTTACATTTGCATTTTCCAATTCAATAAATCCACTCATTTTATCATCATTTAGCAAATGCAATTCAGACATTTGAACTTTACCAAACATCCACATAAGCATATCAAAAAAATGAATCCCTATATTAGTTGCTACTCCACCCGATTTTTCAATATTTCCTTTCCAAGAATATTTATACCAAGGTCCTCTGCTTGTAATATAAGTAAGAACTACATTGTGCTTTTTATTACTTTTTTTATTAAGAATACTGTTTCTTAAATTAATTAAAGTTGGGTGTACTCTTAGCTGAAGGATATTATATACTTTTCTTCCTGTTTCTTGTTCTAATTCTTCAAGAGCATCAAGATTATGTGGTTTTAATACTAATGGCTTTTCACAAATAGCATCAGCTCCCAGCCTTAATGCTAATCTAATATGAGCATCATGCAGGTTATTTGGCGAACAAATACTTAAAAAGTCAATTGAGTTGCTTTTATCGTGTTTTCTCAATTTTTCTAAATGCCTATCAAATCTCTCAAATTCAGTAAAAAAAGAAACATTTGGAAAATATCTATCCAAAATCCCAACTGAGTCGTGAGTATCTAATGCAGCAATCAGATTATTATTTGTATCTTTAATTGCTTGTAAATGTCTTGGGGCAATATAACCTGCTACCCCTGTTATTGCAAAATTTTTCATTTAAATTAAAGTTTAACCTAAAAGTACATCACAGATTTTATTCAAATCTTCATCACTTAAATATGGATACATAGGGATAGCAAAAATCCTATCTGCAATAGCTTCACTTATTGGCAAATCTCCTTTTTGGTATCCTAAACTTTTGTATGCTGTTTGCAAATGTAAAGGAATAGGATAATAAATCATAGAAGGAATGTCATTATTTTTTAGCTTGTTTTGTAATTTAGCTCTATGCTCTGTGCTATCAGCTAAAATACAATATTGAGCCCAAGCAGAGTAATATCCTTCTGGTATATAAGGAGTTTTAAATCTTGAGCTTAATCTTGCATTATATTTATCAGCAACTTCATATCTTTGCTTTAATTCATTTTCAAAAATTGTTAATTTAGCAAGTAAAACAGCAGCTTGAATTGAATCTAATCTACCATTAATACCAATTCTAATATTATCATATCTATCACTTCCCATTCCATGAACTCTGATAGACTTTAATATTTCTAAAAGTTCATCATCATTTGTAAATATAGCACCACCATCACCATAACAACCCAAAGGCTTTGCTGGGAAGAATGAGGTAGCAGAAGCATGACCAAAAGCACCAGCTCTCTTACCTTCAATTGCTCCACCAAAGCTCTGAGCAGCATCTTGAAGTATTAATGAATTATGATGTTTTGCAATATCTTCAATTTCATCATAATTTGCTAGTAAGCCAAATATATCTACTGGCATAATTGCTTTGGGTTTTAGTTTTCCATCAACCAATACTTTATGAATTGCATTGTGTAGTTTTTCTGGGTCTAAATTATATGTTTCAGGGTCAATATCAACAAAAATAGGAGTTGCACCAACTAAACTAATTACTTCTCCAGTTGCCATAAAAGTGAATGGAGATGTAAATACAGCATCTCCTGGTCCAATTCCCCAAGCCATTAATGGCATTAATAAAGCATCAGTACCAGAAGCACAAGCCACACAATGCTTCACTCCAGCAAATTTAGCTAATTGTTCTTCTAATTCTGTAATTTCAGGTCCAAATATATATTTTCCACTATCTAATACTTTGTGAATATTTTCATCTATAAGAGCTTTTAATAGTTTGTATTGTGCTTGTAGGTCAATAAATTGCATTATGGTTACTATCCTTAATTATTATCTTTAAATATTACAAATAATAAATTTTACAAATATACGAATTTATATTTTTTAATTTAAATTTTGATATTAACAATACGAATTAATAAAAGAAAAGTTGTTGCAGGGTAGTTAACTTCTTTATCTTATATTTTCTCAATTGCTGTTTTGCTAATCCACCCAACTCTACCATCTAACAATTTAATATTTTTGTAATCACCTACTTCATCTAAGATTTTAACTTTTGTACCCTCATGAAGAATAAATAAGTCAGTGCTTTTATCATCTGGTGAGCTTTTTATATATGCACTTGGACTCATTACTATAGCAGAGTTACTGCTCACTTCAGTTTTTTGATTCATATTTGCAAAAGTAAAAGTGATAAAAGAAAATAGTAAAAACAAAGTTGCAATTGGTAAAGATATTTTCTTTAAAGTACTTGAATAGAATATTAAAAATAGAAATAAAGATATTATAAATAGCCAAAAAAAGACAATTGTTAATATACCCCATGCACTCGAATTAAGTGATGCTTGGAATTGGTTAACCCACTCAACTATAAAGATTTGCGGTACAGGGTCTATTTTATCTACAATTTGTGAGTTTGCAATTTGTAAATTATTAATAATATCTT
>JAYTXK010000421.1:0-6255 GCA_043743005.1 Ignavibacteriota bacterium | reverse complement strand
TTAAATCTTATAAATATTATTTTGTATTTTTGAAAACTTTTGATAACTAATTCTCATAAAAAATAAATGGTAAATCAATTTGATTTCATTGAAAAAACTTTTAGCAATGACAAGAAGGAAATTGAAGATTTTAAAGAAATAGCTTTAGAAATAAGAAGAGATATAATTAAAAGTTTAGTTTTAGCTAAGTCAGGTCATAGTGGAGGACCTCTTGGAATAGCAGATTTAATGACAGTTCTCTATTTTGGTGGAGTAATGAATTATAATCATTTAGATTCATATTGGAAATCAAGAGATAGATTTGTACTAAGTGCTGGACATATGGCTCCTGTTTTATATTCAGTTTTAGCAAGAGCTGGATTTTATCCTTGCAAAGAATTGGCAACTTTAAGAAAATACGGAAGTAGATTGCAAGGTCATCCAGGATTAGATATGCACTTACCAGGGATTGAGACTTCTTCAGGTTCATTAGGACAAGGTATATCAATAGCTGTTGGTATGGCTATGTCTGATAGATTAATTGATAATAACAATCAAAATGTATTTTGTATTACCGGAGATGGTGAATTACAAGAAGGTGCTTGTTGGGAAGCAGCTATGGCAGCTGGTAATTTCAAGTTAGATAATCTTTGTTGGATAGTTGATAATAATGATTGTCAAATTGATGGAAGAGTAAAAGACGTAATGGATATTTATCCAATTGAAGAAAAGTTCAGTTCATTTGGGTTTGTGGTAATTAATATTGATGGAAATGATTTTACTGAAATAATAAAAGCATTTAATCAATTCAAAACTAATAGCTTAAACAAAATTGGAAAACCTACCTGTATTATTGCTAAAACATTTATGGGACAGGGTGTATCTTTTATGAAAGATAAATATAATTGGCATGGAAATCCTCCAAATAATGAACAAGCAATTCAAGCACTTTCGGAATTAGTATCGTAATGAAAGTTTTTAAAATATTATTTATTATCCCTTTATTCATTCTGTTTTCTTCTTGTAATGAAGATAAAAATGTAATTGATAAAGTAAATATTAAAAAAGATACAAGTAAGAACAATTCAATTAATCCTGTTAAAAGTAAAGAGAATTGTGATAATGCTCCTTCATCTCAGATATATAATCAAACTGATTTAAATGAAAAAGATAAATTTCAGTCGAAAGTACTTAAAATTGAAGATGAATCTAAAAATAATTCAAAAAATGATAAATTAGCTGAAGTTGTTTTTTCAAGTAAACCTATTGTTGATATTAATAAAATTGAATCACCTATAGTTAAAACATCAACTGGTGATAGGATTTCAAAAAAAATATTATCGAAATTTTTACCTGAATTAAAAAATTATGAAAAGTTTGTACCTGCTACTGGACAATCTGTAGATATAACTGACTTTACAACATCATCTACTAGTTATAAAAGTAAAAATGGATTCTCATTACAAATGAATATTTATGATTATGGGTTAAATAATGATTTTCAAGGTAAATCATATTTTTACAAATTACCAACTGATGATACTTTTGAAATTAAAGAAGTTAAAGTAAAAAGTGGTAAATCATATTATACTTGGAATAAACTAAAGAAAAATGGAATTATGTATGCCTATATATATAATAGATTTTATGTGTCTATAGAAGGTTATAATATAAGCGAAATTAATCTATTAATTAATGCTTTAAGTAAAATTGATTTTACTACTTTAAATAAATTAACAAATAAAAAATAAAATGAAATTTAATATTAGTGGTAGTAAACCTACCAGACATGGATTTGGAGAAGCATTAGTAATATTAGGAGAGAGTAATCCAAATGTTGTTGTGCTTGGAGCAGATATAACCGGTTCAGTAATGACATCATATTTTAGAGATAAATTCCCTAAAAGATTTTTTTCAATTGGAATTGCTGAACAAAATGCAACTACAATTGCTGTTGGAATGGCTTTATCTGGCAAAGTACCATTTTTCTCAAGTTATTCTGCTTTTGCTGCCTTTAGAAATGCAGATCAATTAAGAGTTTCTGTTTGTTACAATGATGTAAATGTTAAAATATGTGGTGGACATTCTGGAATTACAGTAGGACCAGATGGTGCAACTCACCAATCATTAGAAGAAGTATCTTTTTTGCGGGCTTTACCAAATCTTACTCTGGTTGTGCCCTGTGATTATAATGAAGCAAGAAAAGCTACAATTGCAATTGGAGAAATGGTTGGACCTGCATATATTAGATTTGGACGTTCACCTTTGCCTATTTTTACAGATGAAAATACTCCTTTTATTTTAGGGAAAGCTGAAATATTTAATGAAGGAAATGATGTTGCAATTATAGCTAATGGGATTATGGTTTGGGAAGCATTATTAGCTGCTGAAGAATTAGAAAAAAGGAAAGGAATTAAAGCCAGAGTAATTAATTGCCATACTGTTAAACCAATTGATGAAGAAACAATTGTAAATGCTGCAATGGAATGTGGGGCTATAGTAACAGCTGAAGAACATCAAGTAACTGGTGGGTTAAGTGGGGCAGTTGCTGAAGTATTAGCAAAGAATTTCCCTGTACCTGTTGAGTTTGTTGGTATGAAAGATACTTTTGGTGGTAGTGGCGAACCAGAAGAGCTTATGGTCAAATTTGGTTTGACTTGGCGTGAGATTTATGCTTCTGTATTAGTTACAATACAAAGAAGGGACAAAGGATTTATTGGACTTAGAAAAATTAAAGATGTAGCTGAATATTCTGAAAATATGTAATTTAAAAAGGTGGTTCGATAGAATCATCTTTCTTTTAAAAATATGAAAATTGAAATTAACGAAGAAATATTAATTAAAATTGGTAAAATTGCTGACAAGTATAATTATGAAATTTATGTTGTTGGTGGTTATATTCGTGATTATTTCCTACAAAAAGAAAGAAATGATTTTGACATTACTGTAGTTGGTGATTCATTAGAATTTACCAAACTTGTAGCAAAAGAATTTAATTCTACTCCTGTGGTTTATGAAAAATTTAGAACTGGAATGGTGCCTATTGGTAATCATAAAGTTGAATTTGTTGGTACTCGCAAAGAAGTGTATAATGAAAATTCAAGAAAACCAAGTGTAACCGAGGGTACTCTTTATGATGACTTAATTCGTAGAGACTTTAAAGTAAATGCAATGGCTGCAAGTCTCAATGAAAAAAACTTCGGTGAGTTTATCGATAAATTTAATGGAATTGATGACTTACAAAACAAAATATTACAAACTCCATTAGACCCAATTATAACTTATTCAGACGATCCTCTCCGAATGATGCGTGCTGCGAGATTTGCTTCTCAATTACAATTTAGGATTGAAGAGAAATCATTTGAAGCTATTTCTAAAATGAGTGATAGAATTTCTATAATTTCTCAAGAACGAATTTCAGATGAATTTTTCAAGATATTAGCTTCTCCCAAACCAAGTATTGGCTTGTATATTCTATTCAATACTGGATTAATGAAATATATTTTTCCAGAAATCAACAATTTATCAGGAATTGACATAGTAAGCAAAGATGAAAAAAACTATGCACACAAAGATGTTTTCAAACATACTTTAAAAGTTTTAGACAATATTTCATTAATGACTGAAAATGTGTGGCTTAGGTTTGCTGCACTTACTCATGATATTGCTAAACCAAAAACTAAAAAATATATCGAAGGAATTGGCTGGACTTTTTATGCTCACGAAGAAATTGGTGCAAGGTGGATGCCTAAAATATTTAATAGAATGAAATTTACTTTGAGTAAATTAGAATATGTGCAAAAGTTAATTCGCCTGCATCAAAGACCAATGACTTTAGTAGATGAAGAAGTAACTGATTCAGCCATTCGCAGACTTGCTGTCCAAGCTGGAGATACTTTAGAAGACCTTTTCACCCTTTGTAGAGCTGACATAACAACTAAAAATCCAAACCTTTCTGAACAATATTTACAAAATTATGATTTAGTTGCAAAAAAAATATTAGATGTTCAAGAAAAAGATAAATTAAGAGAGTTTCAATCTCCTTTAAAAGGTGAAGAAATTATGTCAATTTGCAATATTTCTCCTTCTAAACTCATTGGTTTCTTGAAATTTAATATTGAGGAAGCAATTTTAGAAGGTATAATTCCAAATGAATATGAAGCTGCAAAAATATATTTTCTATCAAAAAAAGATAATTGGTTAATTGAATATGATGAAACTTCATATAGAAGTGGTCATAGGATTTAAATTTTTGTATTGACAACCTGAACTTGACACGATTGTGTCTTGACACGATTGTGTCTTGACGCGTTTGTGTCTTGACGCGTTTGTGTCTTGACACGATTGTGTCTTGATTCAGGTTTTTACTGGTTATTGAATTTCAAACTACATTGCTGACCTCACCCTCTTTCCCTCTCCACGTCTGGAGATGGACGTAAAATTTACTGCAATTGTAACCTGTTACATATCAAGCACTTATGCAATTCTTTGCAGTATTTTGCAGTGAAATGGGCTATTTATTTCGTCACTCCGAGCAAAGCGTGAAACCTAAGTGTTTGGTATTAGCTTTTCAAAGAACGAATTAAGAAAAACCCTCTGTCAGCAAGTTGACATCTCACATTCAAAAATGGAGAAAATTTACTGCAAAATTACTTCCTTATTTATCAAGTACTTATGAAATTTTTTGCAGTATTTTGCAGTAAATTAAGTTATTTTTTTTGTGTTGTCCAAAAAAGTAAAATCAAAGTACAAATACACAAATATGTATTATTGACGTATTAATTAGGAGTTTGTTAAATTTTTGTTATATTTAAAATTAATATCTATTTTCTTTTATTTTAATAAAATCCTTGAAATCTTTAGATTTTAAAATATGAGAATGAAATTCTTCTTTGGAATGGCATTCAATACATAATGGTATTAAGTTATTTGGATTATTATCAAATTTTCTAAAATTCTTATGATGAACATGCAAATATTTTTTATATTTATCATTTTGAAACTCCAATTTACATTTTTGACACGTATAATGATATGCTTCTTTTATATTTCTAGATAAATTTTTCCATTCTTTTGAATATTGATTTGGAATTGATTCATAATCATATTTAAAATCACTCATTACTTTTAAAATCTTATTATCTTCAACTGTAATAAAATCATGTTTAATAAAATCAGCTAATAGACTATTATTGTTAAATTTATCTTGATCCATAAATTCACTTTTTTTATTATATAATGTTGAATTGTATATTTCTAAACAATTTTTACAAATAAATAATTCTTGATCATTTTTTTCTTCAATGACAATTCCTTTATTGTTATACAATCTATATTTAAATTTATTATCATTTCGACTACTAATTGAATATTTGTCTATTTTTTTGTTTTCTCTCATTTCTATTAAAGTTCTACAATTAAATATATGATACCTATGTAACTTTTCAATATTGTTTAAGTCTTTGTTTCTTGTATCAATAATATTAACTGCAATTTTAGGAAAACTACCACCAATATTAATTCTTAAGCCTTCATCTCCCCAATCTTCAACTTTTTCAATATCAATATCTATATTTTCAGTATTTAATTTATTTCTTAAATCTTGATAATTATCTTTTATATTCTTTAATTCAACAATTTCATTTTGCAGTTTAGCTATTAAATTAGAATTACTTTTATTTAATTCATTACAATGATTTAAAGATGATTGTAGTTTATAATTAGAGTTTTGAAGTTGGTTAATAAGTTTAGAATTATTATCATTTTCAAAAATAATTTTATTATATTCAAGTTCTAAATTATTAATTTTATATCGTAATTCATCAATAATTTTATTTAACTTAGTAATTTCTAAATCTTTTAAAAATATATCTTTTCTAAGTAATTTACTTTCTTCAACAAATTTATTATTGTCTTTCTTGACAATATTTAGTGTTTCTTCTAACAGTTTTTTCTTAAGATTAGAATTGAATAAATCTTTATTTAGTTCTTTTAATTTAGAATCTTGAATCGTTAATTGAGAATTTAAATTTTCAATTTGATTATTAAAATTTGATTTTTCTTTATCAAATATTTCAGTTAATTGTTTTATTTGTTTGTTTCTTTTTTCTTTATCTAGATTTAATTTAGTGATTGATTCATTTAAGAAATTGATTTCGTCTATTTGAGTTTTTATTTTTAAATTTCTTTCACTTAACTCAAGACCTAATGTCTTTTTTTCAATTTTTAATTTTTCATTTTGTGATTTAAGTTTTTCATTTTCAGCTTTTAATTTTT
>JAYTXK010000420.1:0-2154 GCA_043743005.1 Ignavibacteriota bacterium | reverse complement strand
TTCTTTAACAATTGTGTCGTTGGATTGCCTTAGTTCATTTGGAGTTCCAGTAAATTGAACTAAGCCATTATTCAGCAAAATTACATTATTTGCAACTTTATAAACTGAAAATATGTCGTGAGTAATTACAATAGAAGTAACACTAAATCTTTTGGATAAATCTAAAACTAAATCGTCAATTTGTTCGGATGTAACTGGGTCAAGACCTGTTGTTGGTTCATCATAAAAGATATATTTAGGGTTTCCAACCAATGCTCTTGCCACTCCAACTCTTTTTTTCATTCCACCAGATAAGTCAGAAGGCTTTTTATTTGATAAAATATTCCACTCTTTCTCAAATAAAGCCGTGTCCTTTTGTGAAATATCAGGTAGTAAACCAACTGCAGAAAGAACTCTTTTAGCTTCGTTAGCTAAAATATTTATGTCTTTAACCCCATGTTCATACATACCAATTACAGCATTTTCAAAAACATTGTAAGAATCAAATAAAGCAGCACCTTGAAACACAAATCCGATTTGTTGTCTTAATTCAAAAAGTTCATTTTTATTTAATTTCAATACATTCATACCATCAACTTCAATACTGCCTTCATCAGGAGCTAACAAACCTACTATTTGCTTTAATAATACTGACTTTCCACAGCCAGACTTACCTATTATACACATAGTTTCACCGTGAGGGATAATCATATCTACACCAGAAAGTACATTTTTTGGTCCGAAAGATTTTTTAAGATTTTTTATTTCAATCATATTTTCATTTTTGTTTAATTCACCAAAGAGTAAACTAATTTATTCGAGCTTTATTGTAACTTGAAATTTTATATTAACTCATTTGAACTTTAAAATTAATGTATAATAATTGACAAATTAGTTATGAAATCAAATTGATAATTGAAAATATTCAAATTGAATAAATTTAAATATGGAATATTTAGAAAGTGTAGAAATCTATTATGCCTAATATTTTATGAATTATTCTTATTTTTGAAGATATTTATTTGTCCTACAAAAAAGAAGAAAATGCTAAAAGCACTTATAACTGGTATTACTGGTCAAGATGGTTCATATTTGTGTGAGTATTTATTATCCAAAGGGTATGAAGTTCATGGGATAATAAGAAGAGCAAGTACGTTTAATACTTCAAGAATAAACCACATTTACACAGATCCTTTTGAAATGCATCAAAAATTGTATTTACATTATGGAGACATTTCGGACGCAGGCAAAATAACTGAATTAATCTATAACATTCAGCCAGATGAAGTTTATAATTTGGCAGCACAATCGCATGTAAGAGTTTCATTTGATATGCCTGAATATACAGGAGATATAACTGGACTTGGCACAACAAGGTTATTAGAAGCAATAAGAAGAAGTGGAATTAAAACTAAATTTTATCAGGCTTCAAGTTCAGAATTATTTGGTTCTGCTGAGGCTCCTCAAAATGAAAGAACTCAATTTTTGCCTAGAAGCCCTTATGCAATAGCAAAATTATATTCATATTGGATGGCTATAAATTATAGAGATTCATATAATATTTTTGCTTCAAATGGAATCCTTTTTAACCACGAAAGTCCAAGAAGAGGTGAAACTTTTGTAACGAGGAAAATAACAAGAGGATTGGCAAGTATATTAAAAGGCAATCAATCAAAATTGCATTTAGGAAATCTTGATGCGAAAAGGGATTGGGGATTTGCTCCTGAATATGTAGAAAGTATGTGGAAAATTTTGCAATTAGAAAATCCAAATGATTTTGTAATTGGAACTGGGAAAAGTTATTCAATTAAGGAGTTTCTAAATATTGCATTCAATTATTTAGACATTGAAATTGAATGGAAAGGAAGCGGGATAAATGAAAAAGCTATTGTAAAATCTTTTAAAGATTCTTTTGATGATAATCTTAAAATTGGTCAAGAGCTAATTGAAATAAATTCAAGATATTTTAGACCTTCAGAAGTTGATAATCTTCAAGCAGATATGAGTAAAGCAAGAGAAGTATTAGATTGGGAGCCAAAAGTTGGAATTAATGATTTGGTCAAAATTATGTTAGACTATGACTTGTTAGCTTTGGGTTTGCCAAACAAAGGTGAAGGAATTAAAAATATAAAAGATATTGGGTTTAATTGGACAAATCACGAAATTACTTTAAGC
>JAYTXK010000419.1:0-1880 GCA_043743005.1 Ignavibacteriota bacterium | reverse complement strand
AATAGAATCAATACAGTTGTAATTTAAATTTTTACTTTTGATATATACTTTATATTTTCCTGATTTAGTTGCAATACTTGATTTTCCGGTGCCATTTGGATTCCATGTATATAAATATTCATTTAGATATGGACTTATTGATAATTTTACTGAATCTACTCCACACCTACTTTCATACTCATTTTTTAATATTTCAAAATTTATTTTAGGTAGTAAATTCACATTAATAGTTAAAACAGTAAAACAAAGCCCATTTGTAATTGTACAAGAATAGCTACCTGATGATTTTATATATATATTATTTCCTTTTCCACCATTTGACCAAGAATAATCTAAATTACTATCATAAGGTTCTACTGTTAACTTTATTGAATCAGTATCACATAAATAATAATCTTTTTTACCTTTATTAATAGAAAAAGTTGTATTTAATGGTACATAAGGTTTTGTTTGGTTAACAAAAATATATGTAGAAGAATCTAAAATTCCATCTTGTCCATTTGTTGCACCATAACTACTTAAATATCCACATATAGATTGTTGAAAAGTTAGTAAACCTGAATTACCTCCTTTACTTAGGAAATTGTTTTTATTTTTGAGCTTTGTATTTAACTTTAAAATACCACCTCCACCGCCACCTCCAGGGCCATGACATGACCCTTCAATAAATGCGTTGTTATTATTACCACCTTGACCACCGTTAGCATTAAAATCTAAGTCAATAGTATTAATAGATTTTACAAGTATACAACCACCTGCACCACCTCCACCTGCACCATCATTACCAGCTTCTTTTGCGTTCAAACCATTTGTAGAAATTGAAAAATTATTTCCAATTATATTTTGAGATTGAATAAATATTATTCCACCACCATTTTCACCTTTTGTTTGAACATCATTATTCCCATCACCAGCACCAGCACCACCGCCCAGAAATACTCTATTTGATTTATAATTAGTTGAGATTTCTAATCCACCTTCTCCTCCAATATTGTTATTTAATCCTAAAGTAGAAATAGAAAAGCCCCCATGTCCACCTGCACCATAATTTCCACCACCTCCTCCATTAGCAATATTATTTCTTGCACTATTATATTTAAGTTTTAATATTGCAATTCCTTCTCCTTTTCTTGCACAAGTAAAGTCATTATCAGAAGTTGCATATAAGTCGATATTAATTCTACTAGTTCCATTTTTAATATCTGCACCTCTAAATCCTTTGCCTGAAACATCTATATTTGCATTCATAATAACTGTATCTGATTCAAAAGCAAGAACACCACCAGTTCTACCATCCCAATTTTGAGCTGTTAAAATATCTTGTATAATTAATGTTTTATATTGAGGTACAGTTACAACTTGCACGTTCCCATCAATATTATATTTGCTAATAATTACATTTTTAAAAGTAATTACTTTGCCAACAATTTTTTCAATTATTCCAAATTCATATAATCCAGCTGATCTAATATCTAAAATATCACCAAATTTTGCTGTATTTGTTGAATCTATTATTGCTCCTTGCATTTGAATAATCAATACTTTGTCACCTACTTGTAAGTTATCAGTATTCGATAATTCTGCACTATTTTCACAATAATCAATTTTCACAACTGGTTTGTAATTATTGATAATTCCTTTCACATTCGTAGAATATACGATATTAATATTGACAAAAGCTAAAATTACACTTATTATCAAAATGATTTTATTTTTCATTTTTCCTCTAATTTTACAAATCAATTTATTCTTTTATAAATTTATAAGTTTTATTTTCTATTTTCAAATAGTAAACTTCACTTATTAAAAAAGAAACATCAATACATTCTTTAATTTTACTTTCAATAAGTTTAGTACCAATCATATTAATTATTTGAATA
>JAYTXK010000418.1:0-1949 GCA_043743005.1 Ignavibacteriota bacterium | reverse complement strand
AAGCAAAGATAATAGATAGCAGCTTTTTGAAAATATATGTTTGGAGATACTTTAGAAATAATTAATGAGATTAATATAATAATACTCATATAATCACTGCCACCATTGAATGTGCCTCGCCATCTTAGTGAAATTAATAAAGTTATTATTAATAACATAACTAATAAAATGATGTTTGAATAAAAAATAATTACACCAGAAATTATTATTCTGAGATAAATAATTTTTATGAAATTATCGAATTTCAATAAAGTATTTAAAATTATTTGAACAATATTTGGTAAAAACATAAAATCAGATTTAATTTCATTATACCTCCAAATACCATCATTTTTAAAGGTATTTGAAATAAAAATAAATTCAATACTATGAATAATCATTGCAATTGAAAAAATATATCTAATTAAGTCAAAAGTAAAATCAAGTGATATGTTCATTATGTTCACTTTTATAAATTGGCGAAATAAGCAAGTCTTCTTCTAAATCATTATTTAGAACAGATATTTTAAATTGATAGTAATTGTAATGTGTATTATTTTGTTTTATATAATATTGAAGCATATTTTGCGTGATTTTGTAAGATGTAGTTTCTTCTAAGTTGCTTATATAAATATTATCATCTTGATTGTTGTAGATCTCATAATATAAATGATTTAAAATAGTATCACAAGCAAGTGAAACATTTCCATTAGGATTGAAAACGAATTGATACCAATTTCTTTTTAGTTTTTGTGGACATAATTCCCAATTTGAGAAATCTTCATCTGAATTATTTATTGAGACTCTAAATTTAATATAGTACAGGTCAGTGCTTTCATCGAAAAACTTCCATGAAGGAAAGAATATTCTGAATAGAAATATTAACTTCCCAGAAAAAAGGAATTCTTTTTTATTTGGAATTAAAGATAATATAATTAAAATCAAAAAGTATGCAATAACTGTAAAGTAAATCATTTTAATCAGCCATAAATAGTATAATTGTTGATGTCAAGATTTATGCCAATTGTATTTTAGTATAAAAATTTAAATAAATATAAATAAAAAGTTTGTTAATTTCCTTTATGTATTTAAAATAATTATATTTTACTTTTTGAAAATTTAATAATCTAAATTATATTAAATCGTTATACTTATTAAAATGGAAATATTATGAATTTAGAATTATTAGATAGTGGTAGCCAATTAGGTAGCTACAATATGGATTTTGATTTTGAACGAACATTGTTAGTATCAAAAAATGAAGCAAAGCCTTTATTTAGAGTTTATTCTTGGGATCCTTGGTGCTTATCTTTGGGATATAATCAAAAAGAAGATGAAATTGATAAGGAAGTATTATTTGAGCGAGGTTATGACTTAGTAAAAAGACCAACAGGAGGCAGAGCAGTTTTCCATTCAGAAGAAATTACATATTCTTTAGTTTTAAATTTGCCAAATAGTATTAGTGTGCAAGATATTTATAAAAAAATTCACTTAGCTTTTATAAAAGCTTTTTCTAAGTTAGGAGCAAATTTGGATTATGAGAAATCTCAAAGTGATTTGGCTTCTTTTTATAAGTCAAATGATTTATCTGTTGCCTGTTTTGCTAGTTCTGCTAGATATGAGCTTACTTATCAAAATAGAAAAATTGTTGGCTCTGCTCAAAGGCTATATGAGAGAACTCTACTCCAACATGGTTCAATATTAATTGGCAACTCTCACCAGATATTAGCTGATTTGATAAAAACCAAAACTCCTGAAAGAAGAGAATCAATTCGTGATTATATAAAATCTCAAACTGCTACTTTAAATGAAGCAACAGGTCAAACCCTATCTTACGAAGATTGCAGAGATGCTATATTTGAAGAAATGAGTAAGTTTGATTTGGCATAATTATTGGTTAAATTCTTTTAATAAATAATTAAAATTAATTAAATGAATTATAAAATCATACTATATACTTTTGCATTAAG
>JAYTXK010000417.1:0-1793 GCA_043743005.1 Ignavibacteriota bacterium | reverse complement strand
AGATAAAATACTTTTGGCTGAAATTAAAGATAACTTTTCTTTGTATTTACAAAAGCCTTTAAAAAACGTAAATGATATAGAACAAATTGAGTTGGAAATTGAATCATTAAAATTAAGCTGCAATTTTAATTTAGAAAATTGTAATATAATAGGGATGAATATAGGTAAATCTACACTTATTGAATTTAAAAATGATGAACAAGAACTTAAAGAAGGAGACTTATTTGAAATAAACAATAGCAACTATTTTAGTTTTAGAAATCTTGATAACAAAACTTGTAAAATACTTTTAAGTATCAATCCACCAATGTTTTAATAAAGTCTAATGCTTCATAAATATTTATAAATATATAATCAGCTTCAGGTACTTCTTCTTTTAAATAATTACCTATTAATATAGTATTTACTTTTGCTCTTTTACCTGCAATAGCATCAGTCAAACTATCACCTAATATCCAACTTAATTTTGGGTCAATATCCCATTTTTCTATTGCTTCTAACAACATTCCAGGCTCAGGCTTCCTTCTGAAGCTATTGCTTGATTTGAGGTCGGTACAGAAGTAAATATCTTGGAATGATGATTTAGTCAATTCAAACAATTGATTTTGCATAAAATTGTGAACTACATTTAAATCATTCTCAGACATCAATCCTTTACCAACTCCTTGTTGATTTGTAATTAATATTGGAAGAAATTCATTTTTATTTACAATTTCAAAAATATCTATAAATCCATTTAAGAACTTAAATTCATTTATATTCTTAACATATTGATTTATTAATCTTTCATTTACAATACCATCTCTATCAAAGAAAAATGCTTTATTCATTAAGCAAATGCTTCCTTGATTAATTCATCTAATTGTTGAAAAACATTATTCCAGCTTTGTTTTTTAAGAATTAATTTTCTAGCATTTAAACTAAGATTTAATGCCAAATCATCATTTTTCAATACTTCAATTGCTTTAAGTGCAATTTCAGAATTTTCATTACTTATAATTGCTTCAATACCGTCTGTGGCATTTATTCCTTGATTGCCTGTATTTGTAGTAATAACAGGACACCCAACAGACATTGCTTCAATTAATTTATTCTGAATACCTGAACCACCCAAATGAGGATGCAAAAATAATCTTGCTCCTTGCAAATAAGGTAAGAAATCCGGTACATTTGTTTTGATTATCACATTTTCACTTGCTAAAGCTAATATTTCACTTTTAGGTTTTGCACCAACAATTGTAAGTTTTACATCAGGTAATTCACTAAGTATTTTTGGTAAAATATCATAAACAATACGTTTAATCATAATAATATTAGACCAAATATCAAGTTTTCCACTTATTAAAATGTCTTTTCTTTTGCTGAAATCACCCGGTTTGAAATAATCAGTGTCCGTTCCATTAGTTAGAATTCTAATTTTTGTATTAATATTTTGAATTTGCATTTCATTTGCATCTTCAGCAGTAACAAATGTAGTAAAATCAAAATGCTTCATTATTTCGGGTTCATAAGTTTTTAGCTTATAATGTTCCCAAGCTCTAATTGCTTTTTGCTTTAAATTTTTTGATTCTTCATAAGATCTAATTTGATATAAAGTTCTACAATCTTCAGCAATTAAAATTTTTTTTATATTTTTATCTTTAAGATATTCGGCAGTTCTCATAAAAAATGAGAAACCTATGTCTATTTTTTTCTCTTTTAAAACATTGTCAACTTCTTTTTGAAATTCATCATTATAATAATATAATATTTCCAAAGGATACTTAGTAAATAGTTTTAAACCACACTTAATA
>JAYTXK010000416.1:0-15677 GCA_043743005.1 Ignavibacteriota bacterium | reverse complement strand
TAGCAAAGATGGTAGAGATATTACTCTATCTATGACAAAAAAAATTGAAAGATTTTTCTTTGGTGAAGATGTCGCAAGAGTAGATCATCAAGATGTTGGCAAAATTAAATATCCAGAAAGAACAAACGAAATTTATGTAAACAGATATTTAGATACAATTAATAAAGAAGTAATTCAAAATAAAAATATTAAGTTATTTATTGACTATTCTTATGGATTAGCTTCATCTACATTTCCATTTATACTTGGTAATTTGAATGTTGACGCACTTTCTTATCATGATTATGTTGACTCCTCAAAGTTTCACCCAGACCCAGCAATGGATTTGCCAGGTGATGATAATACTAGTAAAATTATGACTGCATTAAGTTATGAACTTGGATTTAGATTAGAAGCAGGTGCAGAAAAAATTGCATTGATTGATGAAAGAGGTGCTTGGCTAAGTCCAATGAGGTTATTATCTATAATTACAAAACTATTTTTAGAAACTAACAAAGACAAAGCGAATTATAAAATTGCTGTTTCTATAATAGCAAGTAGTGAAATAGATGCTATTGCAAGTGAATATAAAAATGTTGAAGTAATAAGAATTAAAAACTCACACTCATCAATGATGGAAACAACAACCGATAGTGATGTAAAATTTGTTGGTGGTATTTATGGTGGTTTCATATTTCCTGAGTTTTTATTTGCTGCTGATGGAATGTACACAGTAGGTAAAATATTGGAAATGCTAACTTTACTTAATACTAAAATTTCACAAGTAGATAAGGCTTTACCTGTAAAATATCAATACAAAATGTCAATAGATTGTCCTTGGGATAAAAAAGGATTTGTTATGAGAAAAGCTATGGAACATAGTGAAAATATGAACCGTCAGCTTGTAGAAGGTGTTAAAATATTTATTGAAAATGAATCGGTATTACTTATTCCTGATAAAGAAAACTCTTCTTTTTTTATTATTGCTGATAGTGATACTGCATACAATGCAAACTACTTAGCTGAAAAATATGCTGGTATGATATTAAAATGGATAAGTGAAGAAAATGAAGAATAGGAAAAAATTTATATGAAGTTATTAGATGTATTAAGCGTACAATCAATAGAACTAAAATTAGATATTAGCACAAAAGATGAATTACTTATTAAGTTAGTTGATTTGGCTTTTCTTTCTGGAAAAATTTTAAATAAAGAAGATATATTAAGAGAAATAATTAAAAGAGAAAAGATAATGTCAACTGGAATTGGCAAGGGGATAGCACTTCCTCATGCTAAAACTAATTCAGTTGAAGACTTAGTAGGTGCATTTGTTACTCTTAATAATAATATTGAATTTGATTCACTTGATGGTAGCAAAGTTGATATTGCGTTTATGATTATTGGAAAAGAAAATAATGTTGGAAATCATTTAAGAACTTTAAGTAAAATTTCAAGACTTCTTAATAATGATAATTTTAGGCATCAAATTAAAACTTCAAACCAACCAAATGAAATAATAGATATAATATCTAAATTTGAAAATGACTTAATTTGATTTAATAAAATGTTTGAAATTTAAAAATTAATCAAATAAATTAATTTATTTTGCTTAATTTCGTCTATTATGTTTGGCATTTATTTTGCCTTATTAAAATTTTGTAAAACAAATGATATATAATTGTGAATAATCTTAATTCTGCTTTCGAAAATGAACTTTATTTTGAATTTTTAAAAGACCCAGAATCAGTTACACCAGAATGGCGTAATTATTTTGAGAGAAATTTTTCAGGTGCTGTTGAATCTCTAAATAAAATTGAAAATGTTATTTTGAACGACAATGGTATTCATAATAATCAAATACAACAATCTGAAGTAAAAGTATTATCTCAATCTTATACTCCAATTAATAATAATATTAGCTCTCAAAATGTTAAATTAGCAAGCTATGAAACTCTTGAAGTTTTACCAAATATTGCAGCTAAAATAGCTGATAATATGGAAGAAAGCCTTCAAATTCCTACAGCAACTTCTATTCGTTCAATTCCTGTAAAAGCAATGGATGAAAATAGAAGAATTATTAATAAAATTCAAGAGCAATACAAGAAACCAAAAGTTTCATTTTCACATATTTTGCTATGGGCTATTGTAAAAGCATTGCAAAAATATCCTAAAATGAATGCTTCTTTTGAAAGAATTGATGGCAAAGCAAATAGAAAACATAAAGATGAAATTAATATTGGAGTTGCATCTGACGTTCTCAGAAAAGATGGAATGAGATTACTAATGGTGCCTAATGTTAAAAATGCTGGCAAACTTCACTTTTCTGAATTTTTAGATAAATTAGATGATTTAATTGGAAGAGCAAAAAACAATAAATTAACTTTAGATGATTTGGAAGGAACTACTGTAAGTCTTACAAATCCTGGTATGATAGGCACAAATGCTTCTATACCAAGATTAATGAAAGGACAAGGGCTTATTATAGCTTCTGGTTCAATAGATTATCCAAATGAATTTATGGCTGTTCGCCCTGACTTACTTTCTGATATGGCTATTTCTAAAGTTGTAACTCTTACCTCAACTTATGACCACAGAATAATTCAAGGTGCTGAATCTGCTGAATTTTTATTATATATTCATAAGTTAATTATTGGGGAGTTCCAATTCTATGACCAAATATTTGCTTCTTTGAAAGTACCGTTTGAGCCAATTCGCTGGCAAAATGACAAAGCTTCAAAATCAATAAATACTGGTAATGGAATTTCAAATTTTGCTGAAAGATTAGAAAAATCTGCTTTAGTTATGCAAATGATTCATGCTTATAGAGTAAGAGGTCATCTACTTGCAAGCATTAATCCATTAGGGCTTGATGGATATTCATATCCTGAACTTGATCCTGCTTATTATGGATTGAATATTTGGGATCTTGAAAGAGAATTCCCTTCTGATTCTACCTGGGGTGCCGATTCTATGCAATTACGTTCTATAATTGAACTTTTGCGTGAATCTTATTGTGGCTCAATTGGTGTTGAATATATGAGTATTGCAGATATTTCAAAAAAAGATTGGATTAAAAAGAAAATTGAAGCTACTAGAAATAGACCCAAATACTCTATAAATGAAAAAACTCATATTCTAAAAAAATTAATTGAAGCTGATATGTTTGAAAATTTTGTACATACAAAGTTTGTAGGGCATAAAAGATTTTCACTTGAAGGAAGTGAATCAATAATTGTATTCTTAGACAAACTTTTCCAAGATGCAGCCGATGCTAATATGGAAACTTTAGTATTGGGTATGGCTCATAGAGGAAGATTAAATGTTTTAGTTAATTGTGTTGGCAAAAAATTAGAATATATTTTTAATGAGTTTGATGGTAATTTAGACCCTGATGCTCAAGGCTCCGGAGATGTAAAATATCATCTGGGTGAAATTGGCGAATATGTTTCTTTAAATAATAATAAAGTAACAGTTAGATTAGCACCGAACCCTTCTCATTTAGAAATTGTAAACCCTGTTATTTTGGGTATGTCAAGAGCAATTAGTAATACTACAAATGATACTAACTACAAAAAAACTATGCCAGTTTTAATTCATGGTGATGCTGCTTTTGCTGGGCAAGGTATTGCTCAAGAAACTTTGAACTTTATGAATTTAGATTGTTACAAAAATGGTGGTACTATTCACGTTGTAATTAATAATCAAATTGGATTTACTACTTCTCCTGAATTTTCTCGTTCAACTACTTATTGCACTGATGTTGCAAAAATGATGCAAGTTCCTATTCTTCATGTTAATGGTAATGATCCAGAAGCTGTTGCTCTGGCTGCTTCATTTGCAATTGAATATAGAAATGAATTTGGAAATGATGTAATTATAGATTTGATTTCTTATAGAAAATATGGGCATAATGAAGGTGATGAACCTAGCTATACTCAACCATTATTGTATAAAAAAATAAAATCAATGACTCCAGTTCGTGAACTTTACGAAAATGAGTTAATTAAAACAAAACAAATTACTTCTGAACAAGCAAAAGAGCTTCATCAAGATTATTCAAAAGTATTAAATGATGCTTTTGATGCTCGTACTCAAGTGCCAAAAAGTACTGGATATGGTTTAGAATTAAATAAAAAAGCAATAAATAATGTAAATACTAGTATTTCTAAAGAAAATGTTGAATTAATTATTAATTCTGTTACAAATGTTCCTAATGGATTTCAAGCTAATCCAAAAGTTGTTGGTGGTTTGAAAAAGAGATTAGAAATGCTAACTTCAGCTTTGCCAACTATTGATTGGGCAACAGGGGAAGTACTTGCTTTTGGTGGCTTATTAATAGATAATCATCCAGTAAGACTTTCTGGAGAAGATAGCCGTAGAGGTACATTTAGTCATAGACATGGAGTATTAATTGATTTTGTATCAGAAAATACATATACTCCTTTAAATCATATTAAAGAAGAACAAGCTAAAATATGTATTTACGATAGTCCACTTTCTGAACTTGGAGTAATGGGTTTTGATTACGGCTATTCAGTTATTGTAACTAATGGCTTAACTCTTTGGGAAGCTCAATTTGGTGATTTTGCAAATATGGCTCAGCCAATTATTGATCAGTTTGTTGCTTGTGGTGAAATTAAATGGGGACAAAAATCTAATCTGGTTTTACTTCTACCACATGGACAAGAAGGACAAGGTCCAGAACACTCAAGTGCGAGATTAGAAAGATTCTTGCAATTATGTGCTGAAAATAATATGATAGTTGCAAATTTTACAACACCTGCAAATTATTTCCATGCTTTACGCAGGCAAGTATTAAGTCAAGACCAAATGCCACTTATTGTAATGTCTCCAAAATCTACATTAAGACATGCCTTAGCAGTATCTAGTGTTGAAGATTTTTCTAATGGACAATTTCAACATATTATTGGTGAAATTGATAATATTAATCCTGCTAATGTAACAAGATTGATTTTATCTACTGGAAAAGTTTATTATGATTTGTTGCAGGCACGTAGAAATGAAAAAATTGAAAATGTTGCTATGCTAAGAATTGAGCAATTATATCCTCTTCATTCAGATTTATTAAGTCAATTAATCAATAGCTACCCAAATGCTAAGGAAATTATATGGGTGCAAGAAGAGCCTAAAAATCAAGGTGCTTGGAATTACATTCTACCCGAATTGCAAGAAATTTCAAATGGAAAACATAAAATTTATTATTCAGGTAGAAAAGCAATGGCTGCCACAGCAACTGGCTCTGCTAAAATTCATTCAATTGAACAAGAATCATTAGTCAGCACTGCCTTAAAAGGTGCTTTTTAATAAGTTTTATTTTAATATAATTGTTTCGTCACTTCGAGCATAGCGAGAAGACTAAGTGTTTGGTATTGGTTCCCTCCTCCCCAATTTTAACTTGTTAAAATTTTTCGGGGAGGAACGAGGTGGGGTTCTTAATTGGCTTTTTGCATTAAAAAACCCTACCTAACCACTTTTAAAACAGATTAGATGCATCTTTATTATAGTTTGTTATAATTTTATTCAATTTGAAAAAAATATTAAAATAATATTATGTTGGTGCGTCAAAATGGTTGTTATGCCTCACCCTATGAAAGACCGTAAAAAAACAAACAAACAAGAAATTAAAATATGAAAGCAAACGAAACCAAAATAGATAAATTCTTAGCGACAAATGAAACAACCTTTGCTATTCCTGTTTATCAGAGAAATTACGACTGGACACTTTTTCAATGTAAACAACTGCTTCACGACATTATTGAAACTGGCAAAAACGAAAAGATAAATGCTCACTTTATTGGGAGTATAGTTTATGTTCACGATGACGTTTACACTGCATCAGGTTTAACAGAATTAACCATTATTGACGGACAGCAAAGGCTTACTACCATTACATTAATTTATATCACACTTTACAGACTTGCAAAGGAACTTGACAACCAAATGCTAGTTAACAGAATTCAGAAAACGTATTTAATAAATGAATTTGCATCCGAAGAAGAAAAGTTAAAGCTAAAACCAACCGAAAACAATAAAGAAGCTTTTCGCCACATTCTTAATTCAGAAGCCGAAGAAGAATTTAAAGGCTACTCAAAAATCATTGAAAATTTTGATTATTTTAGGTTAGCTATTAATGCAGAAAATTTTGAAGTTATTCAACGTGGACTTTCAAAACTAATTTTCGTTGACATTGCTCTAGACAGACAAAAAGATAATCCGCAAAGAATTTTTGAAAGTTTGAATTCAACCGGCCTTGAATTATCACAAGCCGACCTTATTAGAAATTATATTCTAATGGGACTTTCAAGAACAATTCAAGACAGAATTTACAAAATCTATTGGGAAGTTATCGAGAAAAATGCAAAGGATGAGACATTGAATAAAACTCGTGTATCTGAATTCATTCGTGATTACTTAACACTTAAAAACAAAGAAATTCCAAACAAGGGTGACGTTTATGCTAAATTCAAAGAAAAATATCCGACATCTACCATTGACGATTTGGAACTTGTGCTTACTGAATTAAAATCGTTAGTTAAGTATTACAACAAACTAACAAACCCAAAGAATGAACCAGACAGACTCATAAGAACTCAACTTGAATACATAAATAGATTAGAAATAAACGTTGCGTTTCCTTTTTTAATGAAGGTCTATGAAGATTTTTCAAACGATATAATTGATAAAGCAACTTTCATTTCTGTTTTATCAACCGTTCAATCATTTACATTCAGACGTTTCATTTTAGGCTTGCCGACAAATGCACTCAATAAAATTTTTATGGGCTTATACGACAAAGTTGAGTCAAATAATTATTTGTTATCAATTCAAATATCTTTATTACAAAGGTCAGGTGTTCAGCGTTTTCCTAGAAATACAGAAACGCTAAACGCACTTAAAGAAAAAGATGTTTACAACATTAAGCCTAAAAATAGAACCTATTTATTAGAACGACTTGAAAACTTTCAAAACAATGAACCAGTAGCTATCGAAGGGAATTCCGACATAACAATTGAACATATTTTTCCTCAAAATCCTGATCCAAAATGGAAAATTGAATTAGGTGCAGACGAATATAATTTGATAAAGGAAAACTATCTGAACACAATAGGCAACCTCACTTTATCAGGAAACAACGGTAAATTAAGTAACAAGTCGTTTCTTGAAAAGAAAGTAATGAACTTTGATGGTAAAGAGCAAGGTTATACTTTCAGTAGACTTTGGCTAAACAGAGATTTAAAAGAAAAGACAAAATGGGATAAATCAGAAATTGAAGAACGAGCAAATACCATTTCAGAACGCTTTATTAAAATTTGGGAAATTCCTGAAATTGAAATTGAGCTTGATTCAACGAATGACGAAATAAACATCTTTGACGCAGAAGACCCAAAACACAAAAAATTAGAGTATGCTATCTTCTTCAATCAAAAACTATTAGTTACACAAGTTGCAAAACTTTATATTGAAGTATTTAAACAATTATTCAACTTACAGCCTGAAACCTTTTTCACATCAGAAATTGGCGAACGAATTAGCTTGACAAAAACACCTAAAGCGATAGGACTAAGACAAGCTGTTCCAATCAGTGAAACATATTTTATAGAATCAAACATTGATAATATGGGCAAGTTTGACAGAATAAAACAAGCCTTGACAATTTTTGGATTTGAAGACGAATTATCAATCAAATATGCTGACTAGAAAAGAAGTGCGCTGGCATAACAGCACCTACCAAAAATGCGGGGTCCGGTGCTTCGCAGACACATTTGTGGTAGCCGAAAGTTCAGTTCTCCGAATGAAGTTTAGTGGTAAAAATCCCGCCCTTCGGGTAGCTGCAAAACTTTAGAGACAAGTGTAGGACAATATCAAGAATCAAAAAATAATATTATGAAAATGAAAGCAATTGTATATTCAAAATATGGACCACCAGAAGTTGCTCAATTAATGGAGGTTCCCCAACCCTTACCTAAAGACAACGAAGTATTGGTTAAGGTTTATTCGTCAACGGTTAACCGAACTGATTCAGGTTTACGTAGTGCAGAATATTTTATTTCTCGATTTTTTACTGGACTTTTTCGACCAAAATATCAAATACTAGGTTGTGAGTTTGCAGGAATAGTTGAAGAAATTGGACAATATGTAACAACATTCAAGATAGGTGATAAAATTTTTGGATTTAATGATAAAACCTTTGGTGGACATGGAGAGTATTTAACAATTACTGAAACTGATGCCATTACAACTATACCTGAAGGATTTAGCTTTGATGAAGCAGCTGCTTTTACAGAAGGAGCACATTATGCCTTAAAAGATATAAGAGCAGCAAAAGTTGAGCGTGGACAAAATGTTTTAGTTTACGGAGCAACCGGGGCTATTGGTTCTGCAGCAGTGCAATTATTAAAGCATTTTGGAGCAATTGTAACAGCAGTATGTGGTACAAAATACTTGAGTTTAGTAAAATCTCTCGGTGCAGATACTGTTATTGATTATCAGACACAAGATTTCACAAAGACAGAAGTTAAGTTTGAATTCATCTTTGATTCAGTTGGAAAAAGTTCATTTGGACAATGTAAGCCTTTATTAACTGAAAAAGGAATTTACATTTCAACCGAATTAGGGAAAAACGGAGAGAATCTACTGTTTGCATTGACTACACCGATATGGGGTGGTAAAAGACTTTTATTCCCAATTCCTTCCATCACAAAACAAGACGTAATGTTCTTGAAAGAACTTGTTGAAAAAGGAAAATACAAACCTGTAATTGACAAACATTACAACTTAAACCAAATAGTAGAAGCATATAAATATGTTGAATCTGGACAAAAGACCGGTAACGTTATATTAAAAATAGCTGAATGGGAATGACATTAAAACCAGCCGTTAACAGCACCTACCCAAAAGGCGGTGTTCCGTTCCCCATATACAGTTTCATGCTTCATATTAAGTTTAATTTCACTAACCTTTAAAGCTACCCAAAAGTTTTCAATATAGCAATATATATTTTGCAAACCATTTACCAAACCGTTTGTTTGGAGTTAAATTCCATTTACAATATTAATTTCTCCCGCCCCTTTTGGGGAGGGCTGGGGTGGGGTTCTTAGCGAATTGCCACCTAAATTATTAATTACATCCCTAATTCTTTGCTCTACCAAATTTCCATTTCCAAAAACTTCATCGTTTGTAAATCTAATCACTTCAAATTCCATTCCGTTTAATACTTTTGTTCTTTCAATATCATATTCAACTTTTTCTAAATGAGAATCACCATCAATTTCTATAACTAATTTCAATTCTAAACATACAAAATCAACTATATAATCAGCGATAGCTTGCTGTTTACGAAATTTTACTCCCAAATTACCTTTTTTCAAAAATGCCCAAACAATTTTTTCAGCCAATGTCATATTATGTCTATTTACTTTAGCATAAGGCTTTAAGTGCTTCCATTTTTCTTTTGAAGTTGTTAAATATTTCATTTCTACAGTTTAGTAAATTTATTAGTAATACTACATTTTTTTTAAGAACCCCACCCCATCAATACAACATCTCAAATTGTTCTCACAATTTTCCAAGGGGCGGGAGAAACTAACTTCACATATATTTAAATCAATTAAAAAATTAAATTAATGAATTTAAATTACACTACAAAGGTTTAAATATTACACTTTCATTTTAGCATTATTCTTCTATATATATTTTGCAAATGGTTTGCAAACCATTTACCAAACCGTTTGTTTGGAGTTAAATTCAATTTTCATATTTTCGCTAAATATTAATATAATTTATCGAGAAAATAATGGAAACAGCAGAACTAAAACTTACAACTTTAAAATTGCCAAATGAAACTGATATTGAGTATAGATTTTTTAAACAATTCCTTGAGTTCGGCTCTATTTCTAATATTTTTAAAAGTCATAATTGCCAAATTAGTGAAAGAAGTTTATATTATTTGTCAAAGCAAAAACATTGGAAAGAAAGAAAAACACATCACGCACACGAACAAAAAATCGAAATATTTGCCGAAAGAGTTGAGATAATTGTTAATTTAAAAGCTCGTCAGATAAATAATATTATTTCCTCAGCTAATTCCCTTGAAAACATAATGGAAGGAGTATTAGCCTGCGTTCCAAACACTATGGAAGATATTTTCAGAAAAGTTTCCACCGAACCAACTAAAATACTTCAATATGCAATCAATATGAATAATTTATTCAAAATGTATTCAACAAATCAAGATAGGTTAAACAAAAAATTAGAAGAAGCTGGCTTAGATTTCAAAGATTTAAACCCAACTTTAGACGAAATTAACTTCGGCAGAGAATACGACAAAGTACTAAGTGAAATTGAAGAAGATGAAAAAACAAATTTTAATGCAGATTTTGAAAACCTTGTCAAAGGAATTTATCCTCATTTATTTGTTGATATAGATTCATTAAAAACCCAAGCCAACACTATCCTAGCCAAAACTACCCAACCCAAACTAAACATCAAAGAAAAGAATTACGGCATTCCCACCCACGAACCGAATTGGAGACATTCATAATATATATTTATTAAAAATTCCCCTCTCACTTTCTTTAGAAAGTCAGGCTTTGCCTGATTTAGAGGGGTGGCAGTCCAAAAGACTGACGGGGTGTTTCTTTGTTTTTACCAACAATGGGTTGCAACCCATTGTTATGTTTTAAATTTACCGCAATGAGTCAATAAACCCATGCAAAGAAATAAAGTTAAGTGGTTGATAAATGAAGGAGTTGTATATTTGTTGTAATAATTTAATTGTTTTTTATTTTTCCTAAGCTCCTTAGGAGCGAAATATCTGTAATAAAAAGGTGCTGACCCCACCTCGAAAACGTATTAAAAATTCCCCTCTCACTTTCTTTAGAAAGTCAGGCTTTGCCTGATTTAGAGTGGTGGCAGTCCAAAAGACTGACGGGGTGTTTCTTAATTAGCTCTTTGAAAAAAAATGCAAAACACTTGATTTTTCCCTTAGTGTCGAAATGACACTAAAAAATAGCACATTCACTGCAAAACACTGCAAAATATCGCATAAGTGCTTGATAAATAACAAAGTGATTTTGCAGTAAATTTTCTTAAAGTCCTCCCCTTGGAAAATTGCAATAGCAATTTGAGATGTTGTATTATTTAGGTGGGGTTCTTAATTCGCTCTTTGAAATGTAAATACCTTTAATTATATCTTACATAGAAATGACAAAAAGTCAAATTAAAATAGTAAATTTATTTAGTGTTAATAACTTGTTAGTTCTAAAAACTGTGAACAAACAATGATTAAAATCCTCTATTTAAATAACTTACATATTAATTCAAGTTAAAAGTACAAATTTAACTTAACACAAAATTAACCTACCACTTATAAAATCTTAATACTAAAATGCGAATTTTGTGAATTATAATATTTCCTTAGTTAAATTTTATTATTGGTACATAAATGCAAATTCGCAACTCGTTCTTAGTTTTGGTAATTTTAAATTTGATACTTATTTCATCTCATAGTTTCGGGCAAGAAAAACCAACTATAATGGGTAAAATTGTTGATGGAAATAATGGTGAAGTACTTAGAGGAGCTTCAGTAGTATTAGTAGAAGTTAAAAAAGGTGCTTATAGCGATATCAAAGGTGAGTTTAAAGTTCGTAATGTAGAACCCGGAGTATATACTTTTAAAGTGTCATACATTGGTTATCAATCAAAAATAATTGAAAATTTTGAAGTAAAGCCAGTTGGCAATAATAAACCTTTAACCATTTTTCTTATTTTAGAAGCAAAACAAACTAAAGATGTAATAGTTACAACAACAAAGGCAACTGATAATGCTCTTGCAATGCTTAATCAAAGAAAAAATTCTGCCCAAGTAAGTGATGGGATTAGTGCAGAAGAAATTAAGAAATTGCCTGATGGAGATGCCGGGCAAGCCTTGAAAAGAGTTTCGGGAGTTACGCTTGTAGGTGATAAATTTATTTATGTAAGGGGAGTATCTGAAAGATATTCAAATACAACTTTAAATGGTAGCTCACTTGCGACAACTGAACCTGACAAAAAATCATTTTCATTTGATATGTTTCCTGCTGATTTTTTAGAAAATGCAAACATAGCAAAATCATTTACTCCTGATTTGCCTGGAAATTTTGCTGGTGGTTTGGTACAATTAAATACTATAGATTTTCCAACTGAAAGAAAAATTAAATTTAACATTTCTAATTCAATTAGTGATAATGTTACTTTCAAAGATAGTAAGTTTATGACATATACAGGTGGCAAAAATGATTGGATGGGACTTGATGATGGTACAAGAGCATTCCCAAATAATCCACTTTTGAGCAAAGGAAATTTTGATAGACTAAAACAAGATATGAAGTCATCAGATAATAATTTACTGCTTTCTTCTCAAATCAAATACCAAGATGCAATACAATCATTTAATAATGGTGTTTGGACTCAAAAAAATATTGCAGCTCCAATGAATACTGGATTAAACTTTTCATATTTAGACATATTTGAAATTGGTGGCAATGATTTGGGTATGTCTTTGGCAGCTGTATATAATTATGGTTATAGCTATAATGATATATATAGAGCTAATATAAATGGAGATGCTTCAAAATCTATTGATGATTCCAGAAATGGTAGCCAATCTACCTATTCTACTAACTTAGGTGGGATTTTTAACTTAGCATATAAAATTGGAAACAATAATTCAATTAGTTTGAAAAATTCATATAATGTTTCAAGTGATAATGAATCAACAATCATTGTAGGTCAGCAAGCTGCAAGAAATGAGGCTTACAAACAATATGGTTTCCAATTTTTAGAAAAAAAACTTTTTGCATCAAACTTTAAAGCTGAACATACTTTCGAAGCTCTTGGAAATTCAATTCTAGATTGGAATTTAGGATTTTCAAATTCACAAAGGAACGAACCTGATTTTAGAAGAGTGAGATATTCAAAATCATTGAATGCACCAGATTCTTCTTATTTAGTAGATATTGGAGATTTGCCAGCTGGTTCTGGTAGCAGTGTAGGTAGGTTTTTCTCAAATCTGAATGAAACAGCATTATCTGGAGGTTTTAATTTTAACATACCAATTGAAACAGCAAAAATTAAAGTTGGTTTGAACTATGAAGATAAGAGAAGAGATTTTACTGCAAGATCAATGACAATAGTTAAAACTTATAATGTTTTAAAAAAATATGTAATAATTGATGGTAAAGATACTTTACGAGACACTCCAGTAGAAAATATACAAGATGATTTTGATCCAATAATTAGTAGCAAGTTTGGAATAAATTCAAATATGCAAGAATTGTTTAACTCTCAAAATTTTGGAATTCATGGATTAGGATATTCAGAAGATACTCAAGATAGAGACTCGTATAGAGCTAACGAAAATGTTCTGGCTGCTTATGTAATGGGTTCGTTCAATTTTACATTATTTGATGCAAAGTTAAAAGTTGTAACAGGTGTAAGAATTGAAAATAGCAGGCAAGAATTAAGCAGTTATTATGTTGATTCAAATATTGTAAATAAGAAGTACAATGATTTATTACCAGCATTAAGTTTGGTATATGAGCTAACTCCTGAAATGAATTTAAGAACTTCACTTTCACAAACATTAACAAGACCATCTCTTAGAGAGTATGCTCCATTTACTTTTTATGATTTTCAATCAAAAGTAAATGTTAAAGGAAATTCTAATTTACAAAGAGCTTTAATTCAAAATTATGATCTTAGATGGGAATGGTATCCAGCTTTGGGTGAACTTTTTTCTGCAGGTGTTTTCTTGAAAACTTTTGATAATGCTATTGAAGAGACAATTGAAATTGTGCCGGGTGGGTTCAATAGAACTTTTGGAAATGCACAAGGTGTAGCTAATAATTACGGTATTGAATTGGAATCAAGAAAAAATTTATCATTTATAAACGAGACCTTATCAGATTTTGCTTTTAATATAAATGCTACTTTTATCAAATCTCAAGTAACTATTATTCAAAATACAAGAACAGAAACAAGACCAATGTGGGGACAGTCACCTTATACGGTTAACATTGGCTTGTATTACACAAATCAAAATTCTGGAACAACTATTAGCTTGGGATATAATACTTATGGCAAAAGAATTATACAAGTTGCTGATATAAATGTTTTCAAGTTTGAAGACCCACATGTTTATGAATTATCAAGAAATATTATAGATTTTTCTGTTTCTCAAGTTTTGTTTGAAAAACTGGAAGCAAAATTAGTTTTTAAAGATATCTTAGCTGAACCTTTAAATTGGGAACAAGGTGGAATTAAAGTTTCTTCAAATTTACGTGGTAGAGGCGTTTCTTTAAGTTTTGGTTACGCAATTAAATAATTAATAATTTAAATTTACTTTTAATCTTTTTGGAGCATTTATGAAATATTCTTACAAATTATTACTTATGATAGTAACGTTATTTGTAACTTTTTCTAACTTTTCTTTTTCAGGAACATCTATTATTAGTCCAAAAGCGAATGATAAGTTCCGTTTTGGTAGATCAATAATATTACAATGGGATACAACAACACAAGTAACTAATGGAAAGACTTTAAAATTCTATTGGTCAGAATCAGCAAATTCAACAAGTTGGACTATACTTCCAATGCCAAAAGGTAAAACAGAATTTGTAGATGGTACAACAATAAAAGCAATTGGTACAGTTAATACAACAATGCCAAATAAAGCTACAACTTCTTTATACATTAAGTTAGAAGATAAAAACGACCCTACATTTATGTCGATTGTAGGACCTTTAACAGTAACAATACCAGCACCAGGTGTAGTAGATTCAACTTTAAAAGGAGATATTACAACAACAATTACTTTAAGTTCAAAGAAAATTTATGGTCTTGATGGAGTGGTTTATGTACAGAATGGTGGAGTTTTAAGATTAGAACCGGGTACTATAGTTAAAGGCGATAATACAAAAACATCAGCAGTATGTGTAAATAGAGGTGGAATAATTTATGCAAATGGAACTGCACAAAAACCAATAGTATTTACTTCAGGTCAACCTATGGGTCAAAGAGAAAGAGGAGATTGGGGTGGATTGTTGCTAATGGGTAAAGCTAAAACAAATTTAGTTGAAGCTCCAATTGAAGGTGGTATAGCTGATGACGCAACTAAAAAAACTAATGGCTGGTTTGGTGGAACTGATGATACTGATTCAAGTGGTGTATTAAGATATGTACGAGTTGAATTTGGTGGTATAGCAGAATCACCTGATAATGAATTAAATGGTATAACATTTGGAGCAGTTGGTAATAGAACAGTAATTGATTATGTACAATCATCTTATGCAGGTGATGATAGTTTTGAATGGTTTGGTGGAACAGTAAATTGTAAACACATAATTGCTTATAATGGAATTGATGATGATTTTGATACAGACAATGGTTTCAGAGGTAAATTGCAATTTGGTATAGGTCGTAGATTTAATGATATAGCAGACATATCAAATTCAGAAGCTTTTGAAAGTGATAATGATGCTGCATCTTCAGAAAATCAACCATTTACAAATCCAATTTTCAGTAATTTTACTTCAATTGGTGGTGTAATGGATACCAGTTATACAGCTTGGACAGCAGGAGCTGATTATTCAACAAGATATCATCCTAAATTTTTAACAGCAGTACAAATCAGACGCAAT
>JAYTXK010000415.1:0-4401 GCA_043743005.1 Ignavibacteriota bacterium | reverse complement strand
ACTATGCACAGCAATTATTATAGCACTAATATTTTCGTTATTAGCAAATGCTTCAATAGATCTTATAATCACAGGCTTACCATTCAACTCAAGAAATTGCTTAGGAGTAGCATCTCCAAACCTTTTGCCAGTACCTCCAGCCACAATTACAGCAACACAATTCATAAATTCTCATTTATTAGTGAATATAAAAATGCAAATTACACAAAATATGTGTAAATTTAGTTAAGGATTTATTAACTTTATATTGAAGTTAAATTATTTCAATACAATTCTGTGAAGTTGCAATGATTTCATCAATATCATTTAGGCACAGACCAATTTTTTTAGTAAATCTGACTTCTGAAACACATCTAAGCTGGTAGCAATTTACTGCACTTTCTTTATCTAATTTGTTTTCTGAATTTGGGATAAGATTATATAGCCACCATATTTTACTAAAATCATTTCGCCATGAAGTGATTGGTGCAACTATTTTTAATTCTAAACTACTTGCAAAATTTCCATTTATAACTACTGCTGGTCTAATCTTTTGTATTTCATTACCAATAGTGGGATTGAAATCTACAAGCCAAATATCTCCTTGTTTTACTTTTTTCATTCTATTCCATCAAAAATTTCATCAACAATTAGCTCCATTTTATATTTATCATAATTTGGCATTGCTTCTTTGGTAATTTTTTTCAAATAAGTAGAACGTAATTCCTTAGGTAATTTCCTAATTTCACTTGCACTAAGCACTTTAGTTTTTAGCTCATTTTCAACCAAATCAATCACTACTTGAGAAATAGTTTTATCTTGTAAATTAGAAAGTAAGTAAAACATCTCCTTTTCTTTTTCACTTACTCTTATAGCTATTTGCAAATTTTTATTTGTACTCATATGTATTTATGTATTAATGTATATACAAATATACGAATTTATTTTGATAATACCTGTAAATTAACAATAATAAAAATTAATTGTTTAAATAACTCTTATTTATATAAATAAATATAATTAAATTGTATTTGATTTTAACTTATTTTACAAATTAATTTCTTTGAAATTAATAATATATAAAAAAAATGAATAATAAATTTATTGATCTTTTTGCTGGTATTGGTGGTTTTAGAAAGGGGTTTGAAGACGCTGGATTTAAATGTGTATTTACTTCAGAAATTAATCCATATTGTCAAGAGATTTATCAAAAAAATTTCAACGATATTCCATTTGGTGACATTACTAAAATAGACCCATTGAAAATACCAAACTTTGATATACTTTTAGCAGGCTTCCCTTGTCAGCCATTTAGTATATCTGGAAAGAAGATGGGATTTGATGATACAAGAGGTACATTGTTTTTTGATATTTGTAGAATAATCGAAGAGAAACAACCTAAAATAGTAATATTAGAGAATGTTAAACATATATTACATCACGATAAAAAACGAACTTTCAAAATAATTTTAAGAACTCTCAGAGATTTACAATATAATGTTTCATTTAAAATATTAAATGCAGTAGATTTTGGATTACCACAAAATAGAGAAAGAATATTCATCATAGCTAACAAAAATCACATTTTTGATTTTAATTATATAAAAATGCAAAAAAGAATAACTTTAAGGGAAATAGTTGATTTAAATGGAAATTTTGAATACCTCGACAAATCAGAATATACACTTATAGACAAACCCAAACATCAAGAAAGTGGGTTGATATTTGTTGGGTATAGAAATAAGAACATTTGGAAAAAAGGAATTAGGGAAAATACTGAACATTTGTCAAGAGTTCATAGACAACCAAATAGAATTTACTCAATTGATGGAACTCATCCTACTTTATCGTCTCAGGAAACAGCAGGAAGATTCTTTATTTATATCCCTGAAATTGACAAAGTAAGAAAATTAACAATTGATGAATGTTACAAAATTATGGGATTTAATTCAAATTTTATAAAGCATTCAAATGTTGGTGAGCAATATAAGCAAATTGGTAATTCTGTAGCTATACCAGTAATTAGAGCAATAGCCGAAAGTATTAAAGAACAAAAATTATTAAATGATGAACCACAAAGACAAATTATTAGAAATTTACAACCTTTCTTATTCAGTTACTGATATAAAAGTAGTAGATTTAAAAATAAAAGCATATATAGAAACAATTGGTAATAATATTCATAGTCAAAAAGGTGTTTTTACTGTTCTAGTAACTTTATTAATTCATAAATTAATAGATCCAAAGCAGGACATAAGAAACCATCAATCAAGTTTGGTAAATGGGTTTTCTGGAAGAACAATTGATACAAAGTATATAACTCCAACATTAAAAGAACTTGGATTGCCTTCAATGGCAGAGAGCGGTTGGTTAACTCGTTCATTGGAACAGCCTTTTCCTTATATTTTAAGTTATAATGGTAAAATCAGTAATAAAGCAGTTAAAGAAGCCTTTCTAAATATAATTGACAATGTAGAAATAAAACCAAAATCAACTCACAATATATTGCGATTACTGCTAAATCATGCTATTATAGCAAAAAACAATTCAAAGGTTACCATAATACATTTAGAAAACTCTGAAAAATTAACTATTGAAAATATTACTTTTGCTTTAAATGAACATTTCAAAACTAAATATAATACTCATGGAGGTTCAAAACTTCCAGTTTTAGCTTTCTTTGCAATTTACCAAAGTTTAATAAAAGAATTAAGTCGATATAGAAATTGTACCTTGTCCAAAATAGGTAGTCATACTGCATCTGATAAAAATTCAAAAACAGCAGGTGATATTGAAATTTTTAAAAAGACCAGTTTATTTGAAGCTATTGAGATTAAACTTGATAAAGAAATTGATTTGAATATGATTAGAATAGCAATTGAAAAAATAAACATATACAACCCACAAAGGTACTATATACTATCATATAAAGGAATTAAAGAAAATGACAAAAATGAAATTAAAGAAATAATTAATAAATTTCAAGTTGAACATGGATGCCAAATTATCATTAATGGATTATTACCAACAATAAAGTATTACTTAAGATTAATTACATCATTAAATAGTTTTATTAGTAATTATAATTTTTTAGTTGAAAATGATAATGAAATTAAAGTTATTCATAAAGAAGTTTGGAATAATTTATTAATTAAGTATTTATTGCCTTCGAATAATTAAAGATAATTATGAAAACAACAAAAAATATTATTGATGATGATGAAATGTTAGATAATTATAAATTTGATTATTCAAAAGCAAAGCCAAACCGATTTGCTCATATTATTGCTGCTCAAGCAGGATATATTAAGTTAGATAGTGAAATTCTAAAAGTATTTAAAAATTCTGAAGAAGTTAACAATTCTTTACTTTCATCCATAAAAACATACCCAAAAGCTAAAAATAAATTAGCATCTAAAGATTAGTCCCAAAATCTTAAAGCATTTATTTGCTCTAAAAAAAAATATTTTCCTTAAATTGCACTTAATAATTATTGAAAAAAGCAAATAAAAAGGTAAATATATGTTTTCTTTAGAATTGAATGAAACTCAAGAAGAAATTCAAAGACTTGCACGAACTTTTGCTCAAGAAGAAATTGCTCCAACAGCAATTTATCGTGATATAAATTCTGAATTTCCTTCTGAAATATTAAGCAAACTTGGAGAATTAGGCTTTCTTGGAATGACTGTTTCACCTGATTGGGGTGGAAGTGGTCTTGATACAATGTGTTTTACAAGTGTGATAGAAGAAATAAGCAAAGTAGATGCAAGTATTGCAACCATTGCCTCTGTTCAAAATTCACTGATAAATTGGATATTGGAAACTTATGGAACTACTGAACAAAAAAAGAAATATTTAACTCAATGTGCTGAAGGTAAAATGATTGGTGCTTATTGCCTTAGCGAACCAGAAGCAGGCTCTGATGCAAGAGATTTGAAAACTAAAGCTGAGCAAGACGGAGACTTTTGGGTAATTGATGGTACAAAAAACTGGATTACATCTGCTCAAAACGCTGGTATTTATATTGTTTTTGCACAAACAAATTCAGAATTAAAGCACAAAGGAATAGCTTGCTTAATTGTAGAAAAAGGTACACCGGGAGCCGAACCCGGACTTAAAGAAGATAAAATGGGCTTACGCTCTAGTGAAACTTCTTCATTGGGTTTTACAAATGTTCGAGTACCAAAAGAAAATATGATAGGAAATGTGGGTGATGGCTTTTATATTGCAATGAAAGGGCTAACTGGTGGCAGAATTGGTATTGCCTCTCAAGGAGTGGGTATTGCTCAAGGTGCTTTTGATTTGGCACTGAAATATTCAAAAGAAAGAAAAACAATGGGTGTGCCTATTTGCGAACATCAAGCAATTCAAATCAAACTTGCTCAAATGTCAATGAAAATATCTGCTGCAAGATTACTTGTT
>JAYTXK010000414.1:0-1710 GCA_043743005.1 Ignavibacteriota bacterium | reverse complement strand
TTTAGCAATTTTTGTTTCAGAATTCCATTCTGATTTAATTACATTTTCATTTCCATTTATAGCCTTTTCAATTCTTTCTTCGCACATTTCGCAATTGCCACTTACCTCAATTTTTACTTCATTTAATTCCTCATTATTAGAATTTAGAAATATATTTTCATTAGTATGAAAATTAAAACTTTTAGATATTCCAGCTGTAATATAATATTTATTTGTTAATTGTTCGCCATTAACATTTTTGTAAATTGGCATTGAATATTGTAAATTAATAGACAGTTCCTTATTTAAATTATAATATAATTGAGGAGATAAATATACATAACTCCCACCAGTTGAATTAATATAAGAATAAATATTATCCTTTGATATTAATCCACTTAATGCTTTGTCTCTATATTCAGCTCTTAGTTGAATTAATGCAATTATATTTTGATAAATATTATATTTCCCTGATAAAGATATGTTATATAAGTTCCCATATTTATACAAAGTATTTTCTGTTTTAATTGTTTGTGAAGTTTCAACAAATGCAGAAGAACTCAAAGAAAAATCACTTTTAATAAATGATTTTGTGCATACTAATCCTAGATTATATTTGTAATTCCCAGAAGATGGCTGAAAATCTATCGGAAATACAACCCCATCATGTTCTTGGTTAAATTGTCCAACTGGCAATGTAATTTTAGCTGTTTGAAACAAATTAAATAAATTATCATCACTTTTATATGTATTATATATTATGCCCAAAGTTGCATCGGCAAAGCCATGTAAATATTTTTTATAATTACTTGAAAGTAAAGTTTCAGATTTATTAATAAAATATCCTAAATCGGTGGAGATTATTAATTTATTTGAAATACCATAACTAAAATTTAAATAACTAAAATTAAAACTACTCTTTTTATATATATTAACTTGTTGTTCAATTCCTTTATAATAAGTGTCTGAAATTGAATATATATGAAAATAATTAATATTTAATATATTACTTCCACTATTACCATTTATATTTGAATTTAAACTAGAAGGGTTTCCAGCAGCACAACATTGACTATATGCTGAGCTAATACTAAGCAATAAATTTAAAATAAATAATATTAATATTAAATAAAGTTTCATCTTTTATTTTAAAACTATTAAAGTTAAATATTTTATATCTTCACCTTTTTCATTAATAACTTTACAGCTAATAATTCTAGATCCAGCACAATTTTCTTTAGCAATATAACTCACTTTAGAACTATCTTTAGAAGAATAAACGAAATCGCCACAATCTACAGACCAAACATATTTCATATTTCCACCACCTACAGCAAAGCAATTTAATTCAGCTTTTTGATTATTACTATAATGTATTTCTTTAGTATTTGATTCAAAACTATTTATATTTGGCTCTCGAACTTCTGGAATAATTTTTACTAAAACAGTTTTAGAAATACTACCTTTATCATTTGAAACTGTGCATTTTATTTCTTTTTCACCTTCACAACATGAGGCTCCTGAAAATCTTATTATAGATCTTTCTGAATTTTGAGGAACAATATCTCCCAAATCTACTTCCCATTTGTAAGATAAGTTCCCTCCTTTTGCAATACAAGTTATGTTTGTAAAGTCCATCAATGCTCTTATCTGAGTTTTATCAGCTTCTATGCTTAATATTTCAGGAATAGTTGTTTGACTTGATGATGATACTGGAGTTGACTTATTACA
>JAYTXK010000413.1:0-2644 GCA_043743005.1 Ignavibacteriota bacterium | reverse complement strand
CAAAATTAACTAAATTTAAAGTTTTAAAGAAGTAAAAAGAAATATTATTGGGATAATGATATTAACATAAGCTTTATGAAGGAAAAATCAACAATTTCTTATGTCCCAAAATGTCCCACGTTTTAAAAACGTGTCCCAAAATGTCCCACGTTATTTTATTCATATTTGAGTAAATTATAAAGCTTTATATTTATATAAATCAATTCTTTACCTTTTTGTTGAGAATCTAAAATACCAATTTCCAATAAATTATTTAAATATCTTGATGCAGTTTTTCTTTCAATATTTAAATTACTCACTAAGAACTCAATTTTGCAATATGGATTAACATAAAGTAGTTCAATCAAATCCTTTGAATAAATTTTAGGTAGTTTGTTTTGAACTAATTTTTGAGTTTCGCTAAATAAGATATTGATTTTATTTATCTGATTAATAGTGTTTAAAGCAGTCTCTTCAATACCCTTCAAAATAAATAAAATCCAATTTTCCCAATTCTTTTTAGTTCTAACTTCTTGTAAAAATCGGTAGTAATTTTCTTTGTTCTGAATAATATAAGAACTTAAATACAAAACTGGTTCATTTAAAAGACCTTTTAGAATCAAATAAAGTACATTTATGATTCTTCCAGTTCTGCCATTGCCATCATAGAAAGGATGAATACTTTCAAATTGATAGTGTTGAATAGCTAATTTTACCAATAGAGGAATATCGTCAATCTCATTATTTATATAATCTTCAAAATTTTTCATTAATTGGCTAATAGTTTCAAAATTATCTGGTGGAATGTAAATTACTTCTTTAGTTAAATCATTAATTAATGATGTTCCCGGAAGTTTTCTCAAGCCAGCATTGTTTTGTTCTAATTTATTTTGAATATCAATTATACCATTAGTGTTTAAGAAGCCTTTATCTTTAATTAATTTTGAACCCATTAATAAGGATTCTCTGTATCTCAATACCTCTTTGGTTGCAAGGTCAGGCTTATTGGAATTAGCATATAATGCTTGATAGAGTTTATCTTGAGTTGTAATTACATTTTCAATACCAGAGCTTGCTTGTGCTTCTTTTAAAATCACAGCATTAATTAGAATTTTTGGGTTAGGTAATGTTTGAACAAGCCCTTTCAATTCTGCCAATGCAACAGCAGATTTACTTTCTTGTTTTAGAATAGCGATTGTTTCTACCAATATTTTTTTAGGTGGAAGTATAGCCAAGCTATTAAATGCTTTATTTGATTTTTTAGTCAAGTAGTATGGTTCAAATTTCAAAAGTTCAAAATTAACTAAATTTAGAGTTTTAAAGAAGTAAAAAGAATTGGTATTAGAATAATGATATTAACAAAAGCTTTATGAAGGAAAAATCAACAATTTCTCATGTCCCAAAATATCTCACGTTCTAAAAACGTGTACCAAAAATCGAATAAATGTCTCACGTTCTAAAAACGTGTACCAAAAATCGCAAAAATGTCCCACGTTATAAAAACGTGTCCCAAAATGTCCCACGTTATGGATTTTTCTTAATTGGTTATTTGAAAATAAATACCAACAAAACAAAAATAAATTATTTCTCATTTCTAACAATGCGACATCCAATAGTAGTAAAGTCTATGTCTATATTGTCATCTATTGTTCGATTGCTGGAGCGAATTCTACTTGTACCAGAAGCATAACTGCCTCCTCTAAGTACTCTTCGCTTACCTAGATTAGGACCTTTAGGATTTGAACTTAGTGAGCTTAAATAGTAATCATCAGCAAACCAATCCCAGCACCATTCCCATAAATTGCCATGCATATCAAATATGCCCAAATTATTAGTTTTTTTTGTACCAATTGTATGTTTGATAAAACCTGAATTAGCATTGTACCAGCACATATTATCTGCAATATTATCACCTGAAATTTCAGTTTTTGTTCCAGCTCTGCAAGCAAATTCCCACTCAGCTTCTGTTGGCAAACGCCAGCCATTTTTTGCAGTATCCCACTCAACTATATTTGAATTTAATTTATAACAGGTATCAAGACCTTTCATTAAAGATAATTTATTACAGAATTTGATTGCATCAAGCCAAGCCACACCAGACTTTGCCTTGTTTTCATTAAAATCGTATTTACTTGTGTCATTCAAAATAAGATACCATAGCTTTTCATTTATTTCATATTTAGAAATATAAAATGAGTTTAATGAAATTAGATGTTCAGGGCTTTCATTATCCAAACCTTTGTCATTTCCCATTGTATAGCTACCTGAATTAACTAAAACACTATCAAATTTTGGGTAAGGAGTTTGGGTAATTGTAAGTGAATTACTTGTATCTGAGTTTATTATAACTACAAGTTTTCCGTTAAATTGAATTTTATTAATTTCAATTTTTATAGTATTGTTTGTCCAAGCTATGCAATTTTTTGAAAGAATTTTATAACCATTTTCAAATAGGATATAAGCATTGGAATTATTATAGCCAAAATTTATCCCATTGATTACTAAAGTATCTCCATAAAAAATATTTGTCAAATTTACTTTCGATAGCAAAGGCTTCCCCTCTGTAATTGGTTTTGTAATTGGGTCACTACAAGCAATTAAAGTAATTAAGACAATAAATATATTTAATATTTTATTTAAAGTTAACAATTCTTTTATAAATTCT
>JAYTXK010000412.1:0-2405 GCA_043743005.1 Ignavibacteriota bacterium | reverse complement strand
AAACATTTTTTACATGCATTGATTACTTTGACAGCTAAGACCGAGCTCGATAGCGCACTGTGTGCTCTTCATACAAAAACTTCCGTTTGTTGTTAATTTTGAAACTAAATGATTTTGCATTTATTAAATTAAATTTATTTTTAGTTGTTATGTATTGCAATTGTTGATTTATTTTTGTAATTTTGTTTAATAAAAAAATCTTATTTTGGAATAATATGAAATGTCTTACTAAATTACTTCTATTTATAATAACTTTACCAATTTGTATATACAGTCAAAATACACCAATCATTATATCTCCAAATGGTGGTGAAATATTCGAAGTAGCTAGTTCAAAGTTAATAGAATGGACAGGAATTTTACCAAAAGATACCGTTACTCTTGAATATAGTATAGATAGATGTAGTACTTGGATGTTAATAACTGAAAAAGCTACAAATTTAAAGTATATGTGGAAAAATATTCCAAATACAATAAGTAACAATTGTCTTTTACGAATTAGAAGATATAAAAATTTTGAAAGTGGTATTGATAATAGTTCGGAAGTCTTGTTTTCTCAAGGTGTAAAAGCATTTGCAGCTTCATATTCTCCAAACGGAAGATATATAGTAAGTGGAGATGCAAATGGAGTTTGTAAGATATGGGACGTAATAACAAACTCGCTTTTTGGTATAGTTAAATGTCATAAAGGGGAAATATATGGTATTAATTGGGATAAATTATCAAGTAAATTTATTTCAAGTGCTTCTGATGGAACTACAGTAATTTATGATATTTTTAACAAAAAATTAATTGGACCTTTTCAGAGTAATGGTGGATGGAGTAATTTTGCTGATTTTAATCCTAAGAATTGTGATGAATTTGCTGTTGGATGCAGCGATGGAAGTATCAAAATATGGAGCATTACAAATAATAAAATCAAATTTAATATCAAAGGGCATAATGGTTTAGTCCATCAAGTTTCATATAGCCCAAATGGGAATATGATTGCAAGTGCAGGTTATGATTTTAAAGTTAAAATATGGAGTTCAGATAGTGCAAGTTTAATCGCAAGTTTAGAAAAACATACACATTCAGTTTATTGTGCTTTATGGAGTCATGATGGCACTAAATTAGCTTCTTCTGGTGGTTCACAAGATTTAACTGTTAAAATATGGGACACATCAAACTGGACATTATCAAAAAGCCTTATTGGGCATGAAGGTAAGATAAATTCATGTGTTTGGAGTCCTAATGATAAACAAATTTTAAGTGCAGATGATTATGATCATATTTTAAAATGGGATGTTGCTAGTGGGATTTTATTAAAAGATTATTATGGAAATTGTGGAGGAATTTATTATGCTGATTGGAGTCCATTTGGTGGTAGATTTATCTCAGCTGGATTAAATGGAGATGTTAAGATTTGGGATAAAGATACTGTAACCTTTGTAGAAGACATATCTGATTCATTATGGGCAATAATTCCTCAAAGTAACTTACCTTGTGGTACAACTGGTTTTAATTATATTAACTTTAGTAATATTAATACTTTAAGTTTGCTTGGTGATGTCTCTAAATCAGGTGATAGTTTAAAACTTACAAATGCTAATTTTTTTAATAAAAGTGCTTTTTGGCATAAAAATAAAGTTAAAATTGATAGAGGATTTACAATTGATTATTCTTTTAAAATTACAAAATGTGATAATAGAAATAGTTATGACGGTTCTTTGCCTGGAGCTGATGGAATAACTTTAGTGCTTCAAAATAATTCAATATATGAAATAGGTGGTACTGGGGGAGGAATTGGATATAGTGGAATTAAAAAAGGTATTGCTTTTGAAATTGATTTATTTAAAAATGAAATTGATTTTAATGATTCAAATGGAAATCATTGTGCTATTCAATATACAAATGGCGACAGTTTAAGCCCAAGTCATTCAAAAAATTCTATATTTAATAATAATATAATATTAATAAAACAAGACAAAGATTACTATGTTAAAATTGATTATTCTCAAAAAAACACTTCAGTTACAGTCTTTTTAGATACTATCAATCCTCCTAAAAACATAGTATTAAATGATATAAATCTTGATTTTAGAAAAATAATTGATATAAATAAAGATGGATTGTGTTTTGTTGGGATTACATCTGCTACAGGTGTGGCTTATCAAGAACACTATATAAAAAACTTTTCGTTTTGTGAAAAAAATGAAAGTGGAGTATTTGTAGATGAAGAAGACAAAGACTTAAGTATATCAAATGATGAAGTTGTTAAAGAAATATATATTTATGATAATATTGGAAGAATAGTTAATAGATTTTATAATACTTCAATTAAAAGAATTATTAAACTTATTGACAAATCAAATTTATATTTTATTTATATTAATGATGGGAGTAATAAATATTTGAAAAAAATA
>JAYTXK010000411.1:0-5909 GCA_043743005.1 Ignavibacteriota bacterium | reverse complement strand
AATCTAATCGTAAGAATCAAACTTACACTGAGCAAATAATTTGGAATTTAGTTAGAAATAATCGATTAGGTGTTAGGTTTAAAAGACAATATATTTATTATGATTTTATACTTGATTTTATTTGTATTAGTAAGAAATTAGTAATAGAAATAGATGGTTCAAGTCATGATAAAAAAGTAGAATATGACTTATTTAGGCAAAAATTATTAGAAAGTAATGGATTTAATGTAATTAGGTTTACAAATAATGAAGTAACAGACAACAGAAATATAGTTGAGAAAAAAATAAAAGAATCTATAAATATAAACTGCTAAGAGACCTCACCCTAAATCCCTCTCCACGTCTGGAGAGGGAGCTAAAACTACCGATAATTAACATAACTTTTATCGAAAAGTAGTAAGAGAGTGAGAAAAATATATATAAATAATTTCAAACAAAAAAGCCTATTTCTGAATTGAAATAGGCTTTAAGTTAAAAATATTTAACTGAAATTATACCCAGCCTCTAAATTTAACAGCTTCAGCAACTCTTTGAATTGAAATCAAATACGCAGCTTCTCTCATATAAACTTTTTTAGTTCTAGCTACATTAGAAACAGCATGATATGCTTCAGTCATTTTTCTATCTAATTTAGTTAATACTTCTTCTTTATCCCAATAATAATTCATATTATTTTGAACTTGTTCGAAATAAGAGCAAGTAACTCCACCAGCATTAGCTAAGAAATCTGGTATCAACCAAATATTTTTTGATTTAATATATTCATCAGCTTCTGGTGTAGTAGGTCCATTTGCACCCTCAGCTATTACTTTCACAGTGCTTTTGATATTTAAAACAGTTTCTGCATTTATTTGATTTTCTAAAGCAGCTGGAATTAATATATCAACTTCTTGACTAATCCAAGCATCGCCACCTAAAATCTCATATCCCATTTCTTTTGCTTTTTCTACGTTAATTTCACCAAATTTATTAGTGATTGAAAGCAATTCATCTAAATTAATTCCATTTGCTTTTTTATAAGTATATGCTTTTTGTTCTCCATGATTCCAACAAGAAACAGCAATAACTTTTCCACCATAAATGTTAAACAATTCAATTGTATATCTTGCTACGTTTCCAAATCCTTGTACAGAAGCAGTAGTATTTTTAATGTCAATTCCTAATTCTTTTAAAGCTTCTCTGATAGTATAAACCACACCATATCCAGTAGCTTCTGTTCTACCAAGTGAGCCACCAAATCCAGCTGGCTTTCCAGTAATAAATCCAGGACTCTTCATTCCAGTAATTTTTTCATATTCATCAAGCATCCAAAGCATGTGCTGACCAGTAGTTAATACATCTGGTGCAGGAACATCTTGAACTGGTCCTACATTTTTTGCTATTTGTCTTACCCAGCCTCTACAAATTGCTTCTTGTTCTCTCATAGACAAAGTATGTGGGTCGCAGATTACTCCACCTTTTCCACCACCTAAAGGAATATCAACTACAGCAGTTTTCCAAGTCATCCACATAGATAAAGCTTTTACTGTATCAACAGTTTCTTGTGGGTGAAACCTAATTCCACCTTTACATGGACCTCTTGCATCGCTATGTTGAACTCTAAACCCTCTGAAAACTTTGTAGCTACCATCGTCCATTCTAATTGGAATACTAAAATGGTATTCTCTATCAGGGTTTCTTAATAAATCACAAGTTGCTTCGTCTAAACCTAGCTTAGCAGCCACATCATCAAATTGCTGTTGTGCCATTTTAAAAGGATTGAATGATCCTGAAGACATAATAAAACCTCTTTAAAACTTAAATGAATATATTTTTTGTTTTTTGCATTTATACAAAAAGTAAAAATAATAAATTGTATCAACTTTATTATTGAAATATTTATTAACTTTGTGAATTATTTTATTGCTTATATTACTAAATTCGTGAAAAAACTCATATAAATTATGAAAATCTTTGATAAATTACTAAATTCTATTTTATTTTTAATGTTCTTTACATTTTCTAATATTTTCTGCCAAAATTTAGATAATAGTAGATTTGGAGTTTTTGGTAATTCTGTAATTAATATTTATAATGCAAGTTTTCCTGCTTTGGATAGTGTCCCAAGCTGTTGTGTAAACTATTTGTCAGGGAATGGTATTAGTTTGAATTTGGGTGCATTTTGGTCTCAAAATTTATCTCATAGTTTGTTTTTGGATTCAAGAATTTCCTATTTAGGATTAAGTGGAGATTTCTATTCTTATGAAATTAAACCAGTTTCGGTATTAATTAATAATAAGGAAGAAATTATAGATGCTAAAATTCAACACAACATAAGTGCAAGAATTGGATCTACTAATTTGGATTTAAATTTAAAGTATTTTATTACGAATTCTATTTCTATATTTAGTGGGGTTGGGCTTAGCTATATAATAATAAATGAGTTTAACCAAAAAGAATCTTTAATCCAACCAAGTGATTATGGTTCTTTTGAAAATAAAAGAAGAACTAGAAATGAATATAATGGTGAAATACTTAATACTAATAAACTGCTATTTAGAAGTAATTTTGGAATTTCATACGATTTTTATTTAAATAAAAATAAAAGTTTAATTATTACACCAGAATTTAGTTTTAATTTAGGCTTGAACTCTTATTTACAATCTAATAAATGGATTATTAATAATTTCAGATTAGGTTTTGCTATAGTTTTTGCACCCAGAGAGCTTGATGAAAGCCCAATATATCCTAAAACAATTATTAAGTAAATGGATTCCTACTTATACATTGCTTCTTAATTAATTCAACTGTTTTATATGAAACTGTAAATTTGCCAAAATTAGCTTCATCATAATCTCTTGTACCGTGATAATCAGAACCACCAGTTTCAATTAACCAAAATTGATTAGCAATAGAGTGATAATATTTTTGCATATCAATATTGTGTGAGGGATGAATTACTTCAATTCCGTCTAAACTCATTTCAATTAATTTAGAAAGCATATATTGATTAACATAATGACCAGGGTGAGCAAGTACAGCAATTCCACCAGAATCTGAGATTAATTTAATTGCATCTTCCACAGGGAATATTTCTTTTGAAACATAAGCAGGTCTGCCTTCAATCAAATACTTATTAAAAGCGTCTTTGAGATTGTGGCAGTAACCCTTTTGAACAAGTAAACTTGCAATATGAGGTCTGGTGATAGGTGCTGTTTTTACAATTGCCAATACTTCTTCAATAGTTATATCTTTACCTATTGAATTAAGTTTTTTAATTATTTGTCTGCCTCTTTCTTCTCTAGATTTTTTGTACCTTTCGGTAAATGCAAGCAATTTAGGATTAGTAATATCAATATTATATCCTAAAATATGAAGCTCTTGTTTGCCAAGATGAGAAGAAATCTCAATTCCAGTTAGTACTTCAGTTTTAAATTTAGGTTGCAATTCTAATGCAACTCTTACTCCTTCAACAGTATCGTGATCAGTAATACTAATAGCAGATAAACCTATTTTTTCAGCTTTAGTTAAAAGTTCCAATGGAGTAAGTTTTCCATCTGAAAAATTAGTATGTGAATGTAAATCAGCTAAATAATTCATATTCACGCTTTAAAATATCCTTTAAGAAATGTAGCTATTTCTTCTAATTTAATAATATTTCTTTCATTAGTTTTTCTAATCTTAATTTCAATATTTCCATCAACTAAATTTTTATTTCCAACTATTATCTGAATTGGTAAACCAATCAAATCAGCATCATTGAATTTTACACCCGGTCTTTCTATTCTATCATCATATAATACTTCATAACTTAAGCCTTTCAATTCAGTATATAGTTCTTCACAAGTATTTTTAACTTCTTCCGACTTCTCAATCATTAACCCTAATAAATGGATATGAAAAGGTGCAAGAGGGAATTGCCAAATTATACCATTTTCATCGTGATTTTGTTCAATATAACAAGCTAAAACTCTTTCTACTCCTATCCCATAGCTTCCCATTATTATTGGCTTTTCTTTTCCATTTTCGTCTAATATATTAGCTTTTAATGCTTCTGAATATTTTGTTCCTAATTTAAATATATGACCTAATTCAATAGCTTTAACTACTCGAATTTCTGATCCATCAATTATATCAGGTTCACCTACTTGAACAGTTCTAAAGTCATGATAAGCTGTAATGACACAATCTCTATCTAAGTCAATATTTTTATAATGTATTCCATCTTTATTAGCTCCACTAATTAATCCATTTGCATTTGATAATCTCAAATCAGCAAAAATTGGAATATTAGTTTTTAGCTTAATTGGTCCTATTGAACCAGTATTAGCACCTGTAATATCGAATAATTCATGAGCATCAGCTGATCTAAAATTATTAGAACCAAATACACTGCTTAATTTTGTTTCATTAAGTTCATCATTACCACTCATCAAAATCAATATAGGCTTACTATCAATAAAATAAACAACAGATTTTGCTAAACTCTTTTCATCTAAATTAAAATCTTTTATTAATTCATCAATAGTTTTTGAATTAGGTGTTGGAAATTCTTCTATAATGTTATTATTTTCAATTCTTCCAATGTTGGCAATTGCAGAAGTTGCTACTTCAATGTTTGAAGCATATCCAGAGTCTGATATTGCACAAATATCTTCGCCAGCATCAGATTCAACCATAAATTCTTGTGATTTTTTCCCACCCATAGCTCCACTAGAAGCCCCAACAACAAAAAATTTGATATTACATCTGTCAAAAATTTTGCAATAAGCATCATAATGATTTTGGTAACTTATATCTAAACCTTCCCAACTAGAATCCATAGAATAAGAGTCTTTCATTATAAATTGACGACCTCTTAATACACCAGATTTTGGCCTTGCTTCATTTCTAAATTTATTTTGAATTTGATACCATACTTGAGGCAAATCTCTATATGATTGAATATGTTGTCTTGCATGATATGTAACAATTTCTTCATGAGTTGGAGCTAATACAAGTCCTTCTCTATTCTTAATATGAAACATTACATCACCCATTGCTTCTACTCTTCCAGTTTCTTCCCAAATTTCAATTGGATTTAAAGCAGGATAAAGAAATTCTTGACCTCCAATTGCATCAATTTCTTCTCTAAGAATATTCATAACTTTTTTAAGTGATAAATATCCAAATGGTAGCCAAGTAAATATACCAGCAGCAAGCTGGCGAATCAAACCAGCTCTTAACATTAGTTTGTGTGAAGGAATTTGTGCTTCATTAGGCACTTCTTTTAAAGTAGGAAGAAAAAAACTAGATTGTCTCATATTAATATTTAATTGCAAAATGAAAAATCAAATTGCATTACCTTTTTATAATTGATTTAATACTTTAAATAACTTTTGAGTGATAATTTTAGCATCACTTTTTTTATCAATGTAATCCATTATCTTAAGTTTAACTAATCTAACTACTAAGTCAACTGATGATAATGAAGTACATACAACAACAGGAATATCTTTTGTTTTTACATTTTCTCTTAATATTTTCAAATAAGAATACCCATCCATAACTGGCATTTCCATATCTAAAATAATTAAAGAGGGAGTATTTGAATTTAGCCAAATAGATGCTTCTTTTGGGTCACCTACTTCAAAGACAACACAACTAAATGCTTTAGATAATACTTTATTTAAAAATTTTCTATAAAGCTCGTTATCATCAATTAATAATACCGTATGTTGAGAGAAATCGTACATATTATTGAACCATTTTTATTATAAGTTCTTGAATAATTAATAATCCTGAACCAGAACTACTTTTTAGTTTTTCATCTGCTTGGCAGAGATATGTTAAATTTTCATTTATTTTGTCTTTTGAATATAATCTTAAAGATTTTTGATAATCTGGTAAATTTTTGTAATAAATACCTATATTTTTTGATAATTCAAAAG
>JAYTXK010000410.1:0-3651 GCA_043743005.1 Ignavibacteriota bacterium | reverse complement strand
GTCGGGCAACCTTCTAAGTACTGCTTCAAGACGGAAAGCATCTCTTTGCGGTTTGGCTGGAGAACCAAAATAAACTCCACTTTTTAAGAAAGAAATAGTAAATATATTAACTTTTACTTTATTATAACTTTTATATTGATATTAATGTTTGAACTTTATTCAACTCATTATTTAGTTTATTTAATCCAAATTAATTAATTGTTTTGCAATTGTAATTAAATTTATTAATTTTGTATTATGCTTAAATACATAAAAAATAGTCTTGCAATCATTTTAATAACTTTTATATTTATTTCGTCTTTAGGAATAGAATTAAATAGTCATTATTGCAATATGAGTAGAGAAAGAGAAATTTCTATGACAGTATTTAATGTATTTGATAGTGAAGCAACTTTTATTAAAGAGACAAAAAGTAATTGTTGTAAAGATCAATCAAAAAGCAAAGAAAATAATACAAAAACTTATGATTCGCAAAATGATTTTTGTTGTAAATCTTTAGCACAAAATTATATATTAGATTTTAATATATCAATTAAATCTCCAAAAGACTTCAAAATTGATTACTCAATGAATGAAAAGTATAAAAGAGAACTTTTCACATTGGAAGAATATGACAAATTCAAATCAAAGGCTAATTCTGTCAAATCTGTAATGTCGCTCCCATTCAAGGCAGTTAAATTTTTAGCTCGCCTATATTCAAATACCAATAAAGATAAAGACCCAAATAGTAAATTTATTTTATAAATAATTATATTTTAAAATTTATTAATTAATTGGATTTTCAATGAAAACTCAAAAATGTTTGGCATATATTACTGCCATTGTTTTTATTAATATTTACTCAATTCTTTTAAGTCAAGATATACTCAAAGGAAAGGTAATCGATTATGAAAGCAAAGAATTGCTCTTAGGTGCTACAATTAGATGGTTAGATTCCAAAGTTGGCACTATACAAAACGATAAAAATGGATTTGAAATTAAATATATTCCAAATTCAAAACTTGTGATTAGTTATGTAGGGCACATTACTGATACTATTAGTATTCTAACTAATAACTTTATAGAAATAAGAATTAAACCAAAACCTAATTCTAAAATTGTAATTGTAAATGGTAGAGCTGAAGAATCAAGGATTTCTCAAACTGAAATTATCAAAACAGAATTTATAAGTACAAGAGGCTTACAAAAAGCTGCTTGTTGTAATTTATCAGAAAGTTTTGAGACAAATCCATCAGTTGATGTTAGTTATTCTGATGCTGTTACAGGAGCAAAACAAATTGAGATGCTTGGTTTGACTGGAAAATATACACAAATATTAACTGAAAGAGTTTCAAATTTTTCAGGATTGGCATTGCCATTTGGTTTGAACTATATCCCCGGCACTTGGATGAGTTCAATACAAATTTCAAAAGGTGCTGGCTCTGTAATAAATGGGTATGAATCAATTGCTGGTCAAATCAATGTGCAATATAAGAAACCATCTGAACTTAATCCTCCAGTTTTAAATTTGTATGCTAGTGAAAGACAAAGATTTGAAGCAAATTTTGATTACTCATTTGAAGTAAATGATGTTTTTAGTAGCACTTTATTTCTACATAGTAGCACCCAACAAAGTAAAATTGATAATAATGGCGATGGATTTTTAGACCAGCCCATATTAACTCAATTTAATATAATGAATAGATGGAATTTCAACTCTGAAAATCTTGAAGGGCAATTTGGAGTACAAGCTATCAAAGAAGATAGACAAGCAGGGCAAATGGATTATTTTAATATTGATAAAAATAAGTATTATGGTATCCATATTAAAACCGATAGATATGAATATTTCACAAAAACTGGACATATCTTTAAAACAGACTTGTACAGCAGTTTGGCACTTATTACAAATGGATTTATTCATAATCAAACTGGTTCTTACGGATTGAAATACTATGATGCTATAGAACAGAAATTCAATGCTAATTTGATGTATGAACATGCTATTTCTAATGAAAACAATAAGATAACTATTGGAGCAAATTTCCTTTATAACAAACTTGAAGAAACTTCAACATTTTACAAACAAATAAGAAATGAAGTAGTACCTGGGATATATTCAGAAGTAAATTTAAATTTATTTGATAATTTTAAAGCAATTGCTGGATTAAGATATGATAAACATAATATTTATGGAGATTTAGTTTCCCCAAGACTTTATTTAAAATATGATTTGGCAGAATTTACTTTTTTAAGACTTTCTGGAGGAAGAGCGTATAGTGTTCCAAATATTTTGGCTGATTACAGCTATTTACTTGTTAGCAATAGAAATATTTTTATTGAAGATACACTTGAAATAGAAAGAGCTACAAATTATGGAATTGCTTTATCTCATGATTCAAAAATTATGAATATTCCTGTTTCATTTCATTTTGAATATTATAGAACTGATTTCCAAAATCAATTGGTACTCGATATGGAATCAAATAAGAGTGCTTTTAGATTTTATAACTTAAAAGGTGTTTCTTATTCAAATAGTTATCAATTTGATTTAAATTTTGAACCAATTAAAAGATTAAATCTAAATTTGGCTTATAGAATTAATGATAGTTGGTTAACCATTGGAGATAAAACACTTGAAAAGGCTTTAATGAGTCTTAACAAAGGATTGATTAATTTATCTTACCGTACTGAAGAAGACGATTGGCATTTTGATTACACTTTTGGATATAATGGAAAAGGTAGATTGCCTAATATGAGTAAGATTAATGAAGTAAAATATTTTGATCCTTTTTGGATAATGAATACACAGATTACTAAGAAATTTTCTACTTTAGATGTATATCTTGGGATTGAAAATATTACTAATTTTAGACAAGAAAACCCTATTATTGATGCAAAAAACCCATTCAGTAATACTTTTGATGCAACTATGGTTTGGGGACCAATAATTGGAAGAGTTGCATATCTGGGAATGAGATTAACTATTATTTAAAGGAGTTTTATTATGAAAAAACTAATTGTTTTATTCGCATTGTTTACAAGTTTTGCATTATCAGCTGAAATAAAAACAACTATTATCAAAACATCAGCTGAATGTTCAAAATGTAAGATCAGAATTGAAAAAGCTGTTAATGGGCTTGAAGGAGTGAAAGCTGGTACTTTGGATGTTAAAAGTAGAGAACTAACTGTTAAGTACGATGAAACTATTGATTTAGTCAAAATTAAAAAAGCAATCAACAACATTGGATATGATGCTGATGAAACTAAAGCTGAGGAAGTTGCTTATAAAAAGCTACCAAAATGTTGTAAAGTTGATGGTCATAAGTAAGAATAAACTATAATTTATCAAGCACTTAAGCAAATTCTTTAAAGGGACGATTGACCCCAAATTAGGAGCCTAAGTGTTTGGTATTTGTATTTCAAAGAGTATTTCCGACCTCACCCCAAACCCCTCACCACGACTGGAGAAGGGTGTAATACAAATATTCACTGAAAATATAACTCCCTAATTTATCAAATACTAAACAAATATCTTTGCAGGGGTCGATTGACCCTTTGCAGTGAATTACCCTTTTTTTTCTCGTCATTTCGACCATTCGGGAGAAATCAAGTGTTTGTATTTGCTTTTTCAAATAGTAAAAATTATTAATACACAAAAACTCATATTAA
>JAYTXK010000409.1:0-4425 GCA_043743005.1 Ignavibacteriota bacterium | reverse complement strand
GATTTAATTGTAATTTTTTTACTTTATATAAATTTAGAACTATGAATAATGATGGTGAAATTTTCAAAGAAATGAAATTCATAAGAAACCATAGAATTGATGAAATACCTCAATTTTATAATATAATAAAAGGAGAAATGAGTTTAATTGGTCCCAGACCTGAACCAAAAGAATATTTTGAAGAAATAATAAATCAATTTCCTATTTATAAAAATAGATACCAAATTAAGCCAGGTCTTACAGGCTTAGCACAAACAAAATTTAAGCATACAACTACAGTAAGTGATGCTATGATTAAGTATGAATTTGACATTAAATATATTGAGAATATTAGTATTTTAAATGATTTGAAAATAGTACTTAATACAATCTTAATAATTTTTAATAGTAGAGGTGCAAAGTAATATATTTTCACATTACTTTTAAATCTTAATAACTTATATATAAATAATTTCAATAATTTCACTTAAATTGCATTTTTATTTAAATGAAAGACATTTATGCAATTTGGTAAATTTAATATAGATGTAATTGATACAGGTAATTTTGCACTTGATGGTGGAGCTATGTTTGGAGTAGTTCCAAAGCCATTGTGGAGTAAAGCATATAATCAAGGTGATGAGCTAAATAGGATCCCTCTTGCAGCAAGACCATTACTAATTAGATATGAAAACAATATCATTTTGGTTGATTCTGGAAATGGTACTAAAATGAATGAAAAGCTTCAAGGAATATATGGAGTAGATGTAATTAAATCAAATTTAACTTTATGCTTGGAAAAATTTGATTTAACTCCAAATGATATTACTCATTTTATATACACTCATTTGCATTTTGATCATGCCGGTGGTTCTACAATATTTTTAGATAACGCAGCACAACCTCTATTCAACAATGCAAAGCATTATGTTCAAAAAGCACATTATGACTGGGCATTGAATCCAAGATTAAAAGATAGAGCTTCATTTATTCAAGCTGATTTTATTCCTATAAAAGAAAGTGGTTTACTTGAATTTACTGATGGTGAGGGTGAGATTTTAAAAGGAATAAATGTAATACCAGTTGATGGTCATACAAAAGCAATGCAAATGGTAAAATTGCAAGATGGTAATAATACACTTCTTTATTGTGCAGATTTATCCCCTACTTCAGCTCATATTAAGCCTCCATTTGTATTAGGATATGACAACTTCCCTCTTACTACAATTGATGAAAAAATAAAATATTTTAATCAAGCAGCTGATGAAAATTGGCTGATATGTTTTGAACATGATGCTTTCACTCAAGCTGCATATATTTCTTCAAATAATAACACTTTTGAAATTAAAGAAAGAATTACAATTACATAATAAAAATGGCAAAAAGAAAATCAAAATCAAGTTTTTCAATTTGGAAAATAATATCAATTTTAGTCTTGTCTTGTCTATTAGTTTGTATAGGATATACAATTGCAATTATGAGCCAAAGTAATAACATTGAATTAGATGAGCCAATCGAAATACCTATGAACACAAGCACAGAAGGTGTAGTTAATATTTTAAATAAAGAAGGTATGCTTAATCCAAAAGGATACAATTTGTTTATTTTAAGAGTACTATCATTTTTACAAGGTAGAAAAATCTATTCTGGATATTATGATTTTCAAGATGGGATAACAAATTATCAAGTTATTATCAAACTATTAAAAAATGAAAAAGTTCCTTCATCACAAGTAACAATAATTCCAAATTCTACTTATAAGCAAATAGCAGATATATTAGCAACTAAGATAAATTTCAATAAAGAAAAGTTTCTCAAACTTTGCATTAGCGATTCATTGCTTAAAGCAAGAAATATTAATGCACCTAACGTAGATGGTTTTTTAGCACCAGATACTTATGAGTTTTATTACAAGCATCCTGCTGATAAGGTTTTGGATAGATTGATAAATCAACAAGAAAAAGTTTTTGCAGATAATTTTGATGATAGAATTAAATCTTCTAAATATTCAAAAACTCAAATACTTACAATGGCATCTATAGTTCAAGGTGAAACTAATTTACCAGATGAAGCTAAAAAAGTAGCTGGTCTTTATTACAATAGACTTAATATTGGTATGCCTTTGCAAGCTGACCCTACTGTACTATATGTAATAGGGAAACGTAAAAGATTGCTTTATAAAGATTTGGAAATTGAAAGTCCTTATAATACTTATAAAGTCAAAGGTTTGCCACCCGGTCCAATTGGAAACCCAAGCAAAACAGCAATAGAAGCAGCAATAAACCCTGACAAACATAATTTTATTTTTATGGTAGCAAAGGCTGATGGTACATACAGACATAATTTTTCAAAAACTTTAAATGAACATAATTACTTCGTTGCTGAGTATCGAAAAAAAGTGAATAACTAATGAATAAATTAGCTTTAAAAATAGCATTAAGATATATTTTTTCTAAAAGAAAAGTTAATTTTATTTCAATAATAACTTTTATTTCAATTGTTGGAATTACAGTTGGCATAGCTGCAATTATTTGTGTTACTTCCCTATTCAATGGCTTTCATGAACTTTCTGAAAAACAAATTGTTGGAATTGATGCTCATCTAAAAATCACTCCAACTAAAGGTGAATGGATTGAAAAATCAAATAACTTAATTTCAAAAATAAGTCATCATAATAATATTGAATTTATTACTCCAATTACTGAAAGAAAAGTAATAGCAATTGCAAATTCTAAAATCCAAGTATTTGAATTATTTGCAATTCCTTTTAAAGATTTAGCGTATCTAAATCAAATAAAAAACTCTTTGGTAGCTGGTAAATTTGATTTAGACAAATACGACAATAAATTTAGCATTATTTTAGGAATTAATACTGCATCCAAACTTTCAATTTTACCAAAAGATAATATTACTTTAGCCTCTGCCAATATGCTTGAACAAGCAATTACTGGTATGCAATATAATAGTGGTTGCTCTGTTAAATTAAGTGGTATTTTTCAAACTAACCTAAAAGATTATGATTTTAATAAAATTTTCATTGAAAAATCAGCTCAAGAAGAGCTTTTTGGAATAAACAATGAAAACTCTACTGGAATAGCAATTAAATTAAAAGACATTTCAAATTTACAAAGTACAAAAAATGAAATTGAAAAAATCATTGGAAGTGAATTTAAAATATATGATTATTATGACCAAAATAAAGCAATGTTTGATGTAATGAAATTTGAAAGATGGGTTGCATTTTCAATTCTTACTATTATAATTATTATTGCTGTTTTTAATATTTTTGCTTCATTATCGCTTACTGTATTAGAAAAAAGTTCTGATATTAGTTTACTCAAAGCTATTGGAGCAAATAATTCATTAATTAAAAATATTTTTATTTTTGAAGGCTTTTTAATTGGAATTTTTAGCACTTTTGCTGGTTCAATTATAGGCTTATTATTATGTTATGGACAAAATTACTACAAATGGATTAGATTTAGTGGTGATCTTTTTATTATTGACCATTTGCCTATTTCAGTTCATTGGAGTGATGTGTTTTTAATCATTTTCATTACTTTGTTTTTATCTTTAATAATTACAATTTACCCTTCCAAAATTGCTACAAACTTAAATTTAATTAAGGGATTGAGAGAAGAATAAAAAAAGCTGTTTCAAAACTAATTGAAACAGCTTTAATATTTGAAATAACTAATGTTTATTTTGTAATTAAAAATTTACTTGAGTAATAACTCTTGCCATATTGAGCAAGTATAAAATAAGTACCATTAGCCAAATCTGGTAATGGCACTACTAAATTTGGATTTGATTTGTTAGAAAAAATCCGACCTTGAATATCTGAAATCACATAAGAATCTGCTTGTTTTAGAAAATTTATATTAGTTTTAGAAATATTAAAAAATTCTTTAGAATCAGTTTCAGTTTCAATTTCAGAAGTAGAAATCAATTCATCAATGTTTCTATTATATAAGATATTTCCATTTGCTGTGAAAATAAATATACCAAGTTTGTTTATAATAACTTGACCATGAACTTTACCATTATCAGTACGTTCACTCAAGCTATCAATCTTACCACAATCTATATTTAAAACAAACATTTTCTTATCTTTAATAATATATATATTTTCTCTGGCTATGTAAAAAATTAAATCTTTATATTCTATAAATTCTCTTGACCATTGTGAGATATATGGATCAGTATCAAATGCATCTAATCCTTGAAATAAAGGAAAAGACATCAAAGGAACTTCATTTTCATAAACTAATATTCTACTATTAATAATTGGATACCAATCAGTACGAGTACCACTTACTGAGTATTTTGCATAAATTTTGTTTTCCTTTGAAAAAATATTTTTACATTCAGATACTTTCATAAAGTCCACTGAATCAAATTCTTGAAAACCTGTTACTTTATTTGCACTTGATAATTTAAATAGAG
>JAYTXK010000408.1:0-3767 GCA_043743005.1 Ignavibacteriota bacterium | reverse complement strand
AAAATTCAAAATGTAGCCAACGAACAAAGTAAAATATTAGATAAACTTTATGATTTATTTGAAAATTTAAATAGTGATAATGAAGATTTTCAAGTTGAGCTAAAAAATGTTAGAGACGAAAACCCTAATTATTTGTTTAGTTTGATTGAAGAGCAATTGTCTTTAAAAGCTATAGCTGAAGAAGAAAGAAAAAGTTTATCACAATTCCCAGAAGAAAGCCCAAATCCAATAATGCGATTGAGTGATACTGGATTAGTATTGTATGCCAATATAGCAAGTTCTGAGCTTTTGAAATATTGGAAATCTAAAATATATAGTTATGTGCCTACTTTTATTGCCTCTGCTATCAAGCAATGTTTACTTGACAATAATGTATTTAGTTTTGAAATATCAGTCATTGATAAAACAATGACTATTAATTTAAGTCCAATTAAAGATAAAAACTATGTTAATTTTTATGCAACAGACATAACAGAATTAAAAAATGCTGAAAGAAAATTCAAAGATAGCGAAGAAGCACTTAGGCAATCACAATATATAGCTAAAATAGGTAATTGGGAATTTGATATTGAAAATAATTCTATCACATTAAGCCCTGAAACACAAGGAATATTTGCAATTTATGGGAGTAAATCATCACTTAAAATTCCAATAGAAGAATTTATTCAAACCTTTATTATGTCTGAGGATCACCATCTATTATTAGATACAATGCAAGATATTCAAAATAACAAAAGTGAAGGCAACTATATAAACTTAAACTTTAGAGCTAAAACAAGAGATGAAAAACCTAAATTTATTTCTTTGCATGCACAGAGAAGAAACCAACTAGAATACTTTGGAGTAATTCAAGATATTTCTGAAGCTAAAATATCTGAATTACTTTTGAAAAATAGTGAAGAACAATATAGGAATGTAGTAAATAATATCAAAGAAGTTATTTTTCAAACTGATCCTAATGGAATTTGGACTTTTTTAAATCCAGCTTGGGAAGAATTAACAGGATTTGATGTAGAAAATACTATTGGGAAGTTCTTTTTAAATTACGTTCATCCTGATGATAGACAAAGAAATATAGAATTATTTGAACCCTTAATCAATGGTGAAGAAGAATTTTGTAAATATGAAGTTCGATATTTAAAAAAGAATGGGAACTATCATTGGGTGGAAGTTTTTGCAAGACTTACACATGATTCGAAAGGAAAAACAATAGGAACTTCAGGCTCATTAAAAGACATTAACGACAAAATGCTTACAGATAGTAATCTTGAAAAACAACAAAAATTTATTGAACTTGTACTTGATACTGATCCTAATTTAGTTTTTGTAAAAGACAAAAAAGGAAATTATGTTTTTGTAAATGATTCAGTTGCAAAAGCTTATGGTGTTACAAAAGAAACTCTTATAATGCAAAATTATATTGAATCAAGTATTAATATTGACAACTCTTCTACATTTTCTGAAATTGATTTGAAAGTATTGCAAACAATGCAAGAAGTTATTTATGAAGAATCCATAATAATTGCTGATGGTACAAGTGTTATTTTTAGAACATTAAAAAAACCATTAGTTACTGATAGTGGAGAAATTTATATACTTGGTATTTCTTCAGATATTACTAAAATCAAAGAAGTAGAAGTTAAAATTGAAGTACAAAAGAAACTACAAGAAACTATTCTTGACGAAATTCCAATCAATATTTCAATTAAAAGTAAAGAAGGTATATATAATTTTGTAAATCAAAAATCTGTCGCTTCAATTGGATTACCAAAAGAAGAAATCATTGGTCACACTGATTTTGATGTTTACAAATTAGATGATGCTGTTAGATTGGTACAAGAAGATAAATTAGTTTGGATGGGAAGGAAATTTGGAGAATGGGAAGAAAAAGTTGGTGAAGGTTCTAATTTAAAATACTTCTTTGCTGGAAAAAGGAAGTTGATTGTTGATGATGAAGAAATGCTTTTGGGATTCTCAATTGACATTACTCAAAGGAAAAAAGCAGAAGAAAAAATCAAAAATACTGAAAGATTAATGCAAAGTATTAATCAAGCTGCAAACGTATTGCTTACTGTAAAAGATACTAAACAGTCTATTTTAGAATCTATAGCTGTAATGAGTGAGACTACAGGATTTGATGATATTATTATTTTTGAAGAAATTAGAATAGATGAAAATGAAAATATAACTTTTGGAGCAAAGTATAGTTGGAATTTGGAAAATAATGCTGAACACGAAAAAGTAGCCTCTTATCCATATTTATTCTCAGATTTTGAAGAATGGCATGAAATGCTTAGAAATAATCAAATTGTACTTGGAAATGCTTTTAATTTTACTGAAAACAAAAATGCACTATTGAATTTCTACGATATTAAATCTATAATCCAAATACCTATTATTGTAAATGGCAAGTACTGGGGATTTGTTTCTTTCCAAAATTCTTCTAATTTCAGAGATTGGAAAGATGAAGAAGAAGATATTTTATCAAACTTTTGCAATTCAATTGGTGGTACTATTTCTCGCCAAATTGCAGAGCAAGAGCTTATTAGTTCTAAAGAATTAGCTGAAACTGCCAACGAAGCTAAAAGTTCTTTCCTTGCTAATATGAGTCATGAAATTAGAACTCCAATGAATGCAATTTTAGGATTTAGTGAGCTTTTAAACGAAATGATTACTGATAAAGTGCAAGTAGATTATTTAAGAGGTATTATTTCAAGTGGTAAATCATTACTTATTTTGATTAATGATATTTTGGATTTATCCAAAATTGAAGCCGGTAAAATTAATATTGTTTATGATGCAGTAGATTTGAATAGAACTTTCAACGAAATGCAGCAGATTTTCTCTGTTGCAACAAAAGAAAAGCACCTTAAATTTAATATAGATATGGAAAGCAAACTACCAGAAAGTTTGTTAATTGACGAAACAAGAGTTAGACAAGTATTATTTAATTTAATTGGAAATGCTGTTAAGTTTACAAAAGATGGTTCTGTAACTTTAAAAGTACATTATGTTAAAAATGAAGAAATGGACAATTCTTTTGATATTTTCTTTGATGTAATTGATACAGGAATTGGTATCCCAATAGAAGCTCAAGAATCTATTTTTGAAGCCTTCCAACAGCAAGATTCAAATACTACTCGTAAATATGGCGGAACAGGGCTGGGGCTAACTATTACGAAAAGATTGGTTGAAATGATGGAAGGTGCTATTTCATTAGAAAGTACTGTTGGGGTAGGTTCAAAATTTAAAGTAGTACTTAATGGAGTCAAATTAGCTAATAATGACGCACATATTTTAACTACAAATACAGTAAAAATTGATCATAAAAATATTCTTTTTGAAAATCCTCGTATTTTAGTTGTAGATGATATTGAAATGAACTTAGTTTTAATCGAAGGAATTTTAAAACCATTAAATGTTACTTTGGAAAAAGCAACTAATGGTCAAATTGCTATCGACAAAACTAAAGAATTTAACCCTGAATTAATAATAATGGATCTTACTATGCCTGTGATGGACGGTATAGAAGCAACTCAAATTATTAAAAGTATTCCAGAATTTAACCATATTCCAATTATTGCTCTTACTGCTGTTGCTATAAAAGAAAATGTAGATAAAATTAAAGAAATATTTGACGGATACCTAACTAAACCAGTTAGCAGAATTGAACTAATTTTAACTTTATCTACTTACTTAAAATACAAACTAAAAGATAGTGGGAATGCTAATTTATTGAGTGATAGTAGTCAAAAAGGCTCTAAAAA
>JAYTXK010000407.1:0-3755 GCA_043743005.1 Ignavibacteriota bacterium | reverse complement strand
CATAATTTAAAGCTTCTTTCATAAGTGATTGAATTTCATCTGTTTTAGTTTCTTTTGGCACAAGGTTTAGATTTTTTAAGAATGGTAATTGCATAGAAGCAAGCCCTATCATAGTTCCCATAGCTTCATGATAGCCTCTATTGGCTCCACCACGCAATATTAATGGAACATCTTTGTTTGCATAAGTCATATAATAATAAATATGCCCTAGCTCATGCAATGAAGTTTCCCACCATTCAGTATTTGGTTCGATACTCATTAGTGAACGCACATCTTTATCATTATCAAAGTGCCAAGCAGATGCGTGATTATTTTTTTTGAAATCAGCACCTTTTGGAACAGGATATAAATTAGATTTTTCCCAAAATGTTTGAGGTAAAGCCGGAAAACCCATACTCATATAAAACTGTTCACCAGTTTTAACAATCCATTCTGGTCCTTTTGCTTTTAAAGTGTCATCAAGATTTACACCTTTTACATCAACCAAAGCACTCCAATCTTGTCCCCATCTATTTGGCAGCCAATGAGCAGGCAAATAATCAGGTACTTCTTGCTTGTATTTTTCAGCTAAATTGTAACGAGCCCAAGTATGTAATTCTCTATATAGAGGCCATAAATCTTTTATCATATTTTGACACAAAGTGTGCATCTCAGCTGTGGTCATATTATATTCAGATGCTTGATAAGCAAAAAAATCTTTGTAGCCGAGTGCCTGTACTGATTTATTTCTTAAATTTTGTAAATTTTCTAAACCATTTTTAAGACCAATTCCAACTTCCTTGCTTGCTTGCCAAGCAATAAGTCTTTCATTCAAATTATTTGATTTGTGAAGTATATCTTCAATATTATTTGTTGTTACAGGTTTGCCATTTATGTTGAAATTAAACCCATACAAGTTTTTAGTTTGTTGAGTTTCAGCTTCAATTTTCTGTTTTACAATTGCATCAGCAATTTCAGGATTTCCACCAGCAGCAAAAATAATAGTTTGCAATTGTCTGATTTGTAAATTGTCTAAAGCTGATTTTGCTTCCAAATATCCTTTTGCAGTTTCATAATTGTATTTACTACCAGTAAATTTGGCTAATGCTTTTTTTGCATCATCAGCATTTTTTGGAGAAATTAGGTCTCCTTCTTTAATATATGTATTTAATTTCCATTCAGCTTCGTTTGCTGCTAATAAATACTTTTGATAGTCGGCAGAATAGCTCTTAAGAAAGATGTTTACTGAATCTTTCATAAATTCATAAGTCAAAGGGCGACCTTCTTTTTGGGAACAAGATGATAAAGTTATTAGAGTTATGAGCAGAAATACATATTTTTTCATAATATGTCCTATAAAATTTATAAATTTGTTTTTAATTTTAAAAAGATTAAGCAAAAAGAATTTAATTTTTTTTTAAATTAAGTAAGGCAATTTAACCAATTATTTAAAAACACAAAAATTTAATATGCATTATTCAATTCCAATAAACATAAAACTTAAAAAATTAGTTCGTACTTTACATCAAAAACAGTATCGAGATCAAAATTCATTATTCATTGCTGAAGGTGAAAAGATATGTCGAGAACTTTTGGATAGTCAATTTAGTACAGAATTAATTATTATAAGAGATTCTTCTTCATCTGAAGTATTAGATATTGCAAAAGAATATTCAGATAGAGGTATTCCAATTTATAATGCTCCAAAGCATCAATTTGATCAAATGTGTGAAACCAAATCTCCACAAGGTGTATTGGCTGTAGTTAATAAAATGGATTTTAATATATTGCCAAATGAATCTTATATTGCTTTAGATGGAGTGCAAGACCCAGGGAATATTGGTACTATAATCCGAACTGCTGAGTGGTTTGGAGTAAAGCAAGTTATACTATCTGGTCAAACAGCAGATCAGTATAATCCTAAAACAGTTAGGTCAACTATGGGTTCACTTTTTAGAATGAATATAGTTTGTGTGCCAGAATTAAGTGAATGTATAAAAACTAATTTTAAAAATATTGAAAGTTATTGTTCGTTATTATCTTCAAAAACAAAATTATCTAAAGTAGTGCCTAAAGGTAAGATTGGATTAGTATTTGGAAGCGAAAGTAGAGGAATATCTGAACTTGTTGCAAAAACAGTAAAGAAAAATTTCTTAATTGAGGGTTCTGGTAATAATGAATCTTTAAATGTAGCAGTAGCAGCTGGAGTAAGTTTGTATCATTTTTCTAAATTTGAGAATGTACTTTAAATTTATTATTGTAAAATAAATAAAGAGTGTTAGAATGGAAAATACATATCCTTTAATATTAATAATTTTAGCAAGTTATTTAATAGGCTCAATTCCTTGGGGAGTAATTATTAGCAAACTATTCTTTGGATTTGATATTAGAACCCAAGGTAGTGGCAATATGGGCAGCACAAATGTAATTAGAGTATTAGGTAAAAAATGGGGGTTTATTGTCCAAATTTTGGATATGCTTAAAGGTACAATAGCAGTTTATATTGTTGCCTCAATATTAGGACACGAGCTGATTAATCCAAATAATCCACTTTTTTCTAATCCTCAATTAATCAAGATTGTTGCTGGTATTAGTGCAGTTTTGGGGCATATATTTTCTATGTTTGTCTCATTCAAAGGAGGCAAAGGAATTAATACTGCTGCTGGTATGTTAATTGGAATTGTGCCTATAGATTTTGGTATCTGTGCTTTTTTCTTTATGATAGCAGTTAGTACAACTGGTTATATATCATTGGGTTCTATAATTGCAGCTGTTATTTTGCCTTCATCTATGCTGATTAGATATAATATATTTAGAATTAACATTCCTGGGTATTTCACTTTAATATATTTTTTAATTGGATTAGCAGTACTAATAGTTTATACTCATAGAGAAAATATAAAAAGGCTTTTGGAAGGTAAAGAAAATCGTTTCAATAATTTACAAATTTTTAAGTTTGGCAAATAGGTAGAATTTTTTATGTTAAATGAACCATTATCGACAAAAAAAATTGTTGTAGTTGGTGCTGGTGGGTGGGGTACAGCTTTAGCTTTAGTATTGAAAAACAAAGGATATAACATTACATTATATTCTTATGATGAACAAATTATAGAATCTATAAAGCAAACATACGAAAATTCAATTTATTTAAAAGATATTGAAATAAGAGATATTGAATTAAGCTCAAATCCTGAATCTGTTAGAAATGCTGATGTAATTATAAATACAATTCCTACTCAGTTTATTAGAGAATTTTATAAAAATCAATCAATTGATTTAAAAGATAAAATTATTATTAATGGTTCGAAAGGTATTGAAAATGAATCTTTTTTTACAATTTCACAAATATTTACAAATGAATATAATGTTCATTTGGATAATTATTGCTTGATTACTGGACCAAGCCACGCTGAAGAAGTTGCTAAAAAATTACATACTACTGTGGTAAGTTGTTCATATAATAAAAACTTAGCAAAGCTAGTACAAGAATTATTTAATTCTGAAATTTTTAGAGTTTATACAAACTATGATTTGATTGGTTGTGAAATTGGTGGTGCTTTAAAAAATGTAATTGCTATTGCGTCTGGTATAGTATATGGTATGGGTATTGGAGATAATGCAAGAGCAGCTTTAATTACTCGAGGACTCTCTGAAATCAGCCGTTTGGGAGTTAGCTTGGGAGCGAATGCTTTAACTTTTTCTGGTTTATCAGGATTAGGCGATTTATTTGTTACTTGCGATTCCAAACATTCACGCAATAGAAAGTTTGGTCAAAG
>JAYTXK010000406.1:0-2097 GCA_043743005.1 Ignavibacteriota bacterium | reverse complement strand
CTTATTGTATTGGTAAAGAAATAGATAGTACTTTTAAAAATATGATTATAAACAATTCACTTTCAGATTTACAAATTGACTCTTTGATTATATTTGATTTAAATAAAGAAGATTTCTCAATTAATACTATTTTTCCAACAATATTAAAATCTAAAAGTAAATTAAACTTAAGCATAAATTTTAACCCAACATCTGAAGGAAATAGATTTTGTAATATTAAATTATTTGCTGGAAAAAACTCAATAGTCTCAAAAATATCAGCTTATGGAATTAAACCAGTTTTTGAAGTCCCAAATCATTTAGTTGATTTTGGTAAGATAAATATAGAAAATGATGTTGATACTTTAATTGCAATAATAAAAAATAACGACAATAAAATATTAAAACTAACTAAATCACTCTTATTTTTGCAAAATAAATCATTTAGTTTACTTGAAGGAAATGCCCCAATCTCAATTAAACCTAATGACAGTTTAAAAGTAAAAATCAAATTCAAGCCTTATGAAATTGGAAGAGAAAGCGATATATTAAGATTTATAACAGAGGCAAGTTGCACACCAATTGATATTAGTTTATTTGGTGAAGGTACAACACCTAAATTATTAATAATTGATACTTTAAAATTTGATTCTTTATACTGTCAAAATGAACAAATACTTGATTTCATAATAAAAAATAGTGGTATTTCAAAAGTTAATTTAAATAATACAACAATTGATGGAGATGATATTGACAATTTTGAATTAATTAATAATACAATTAATGTAACCTTAAAACCACTTGAAACTTATAATTTAAAAATTAAATTTAACTCAAAAGGTTTAAATAAATATTTTACAGCAAATTTAAAAATAAATACATTGAATCCCTTTAAAGAATTTAACTGCAAATTAATTGGATTTAAAGATACTTTAATTTCAAGCTATTCTACTAATCTAATAGAAATGAGAAAATTAAATTTAAACACAAAAAGTAGTTCAACATTTAATATAAAAAACAAATCGAAATATAAAATTGATTATAATTTAAAAATAAATACAAGTTATTTTAATTTAAAAACCCAAAGTGATTTCAGACTAAAACCCGAAGGAGAATATAAAGGTGAAATTGAATTTAATGGTTATAATACTGATACGTTGATTACTGATGTAATTTCAATATCTAACAATTGCAAAAATGAAGAACAAATAAAGTTGATAGCTGAAGTTGGAAGTATCTCTACAATTATTCAAGTTGATTCATTAATTGATTTTGGTAAATTACATTGTTCAGAACTAAATTCAAAAGTAATAACAATTAAAAATATTGGTAATTCTTCATTGTTAATTAACAAAATCGAGTTTTTAAAAAATGATTTGAATTTTAAAATTGTTGAAATTTTAATTGGAAAGCTAATTTCTAAAAATTCAAGTTCAACATTTATTATTCAATTTATTTCTCCAAATAGTGGAAGTTTTGAGAATTCAATATTAATCTCTTCAAATTCTCAAAACCAAATATCAGAAATAAAGCTTAAATCCTACATTCCGAGATATGAGATTAAATTTGCTAATGACTCATTAATTTTCGATAATTTAAATGAATTTGAAAGCATTGAAAAGGAAACTGAAATAATCAATAATAGTGAAGATTCAATATATTGGGACTTCCCTATCTTAATTAATAATTATTTTAAGATTGATTCAATAGTTCCTAAATACATTTTTCCTAATAGTAAGGCTAAAGTTTATATTAATTTCAAAGGAAATTCAGCAAATTCTACTAACGATGCAAACTTTGTTCTTAATAGCTATTGCAATGTTTCAGCACATCTATATTTAAAAACAATCATAAGAGGAGAGCAATTTATAAATTTAAAACCTGAAAATTTATTTGCTAATTCTGGAGACAATGTTAGTCTAAAATTTAAATATGAAAATCCTAAGTCTTTAGATATTATATCATTTAAAGAAATAAATACAACTCTAAAATTTAACTCATCTTTATTGATTCCAAAAGTTTTAAAAATAGATACTATTATTAATAAAATTGCATACTTAAAAATAAAAATCCCAATTGAAAAGCTAATTGATAGCACTTATTCAATTGAATTTGTAG
>JAYTXK010000405.1:0-3581 GCA_043743005.1 Ignavibacteriota bacterium | reverse complement strand
TCAATTAGAGTAGCTTTAGTAACAATTCATATCCCAATAAGTAAAGTAACAGAAGCATTAAATAAAAACCTTATTTTAGAAAAAATAAGGTTTTTATTTAATGCTTCTGTTACTTTACTTATTGGGATATGAATTGTTACTAAAGCTACTCTAATTGAATTACTTGCTAATATCATCATTTCTTGTGAATTGGTTTTATAGCCCAGATATTCAGTGTGTCCAGGGTAAGTCCATTCAGCAAGGTACATTGATTTTTTAGTAATGGGTAGTGTAATTAATGCATCATATTCATTATTAATTACTAAATTAGTAGCAATATCAAGTGATTCAATTGCAACTAAGCCAGATTCTTTACTTATTAAACCAAAATTAATAGTTGCATTTGACTGACAATTTATGATTTTTATTTTATGTTCTTTAATTGTAAAGAAATCATTTTCAATTGAAATTGGGAAATTGATTTTTTGTGAATAATCAAGTAAAATATTCTTATTGCAAGCTAAAGCAAATTCAATTTTCGAACTACTGTTTTGCTCTAAATATTGAAAAATACCTTTAAGCATCACTTCAATACCAATTCCATTAATATCGCCAACAGAAAATATTATTCTCATATTCCACGACTTTTAACTTTATAGCTTCTATAAATATTAAGTAAAAGACCAATCAAAGCTAAATTAAATATCACAGAAGTACCACCATAGCTAACAAAAGGCAATGGTATTCCCATAACAGGCATCAAACCTATTACCATTCCAACATTAATTATAGTATGATAGAGAAAGATTGACATAGCACCAAAAGCCACAATACTAAAGAATTTACTATCAGACTCTTTAGCAATTTTTAACGATTTTAATAGCAATCCGAGTAATAAAAGCAATAAAATAGATCCACCAATAAATCCAAATTCTTCGGTTGGAACTGAATAAATAAAGTCAGTCCATTGCATAGGAATATATCTTAATTGAGTTTGAGTGCCATGCATAAACCCCTTCCCAGTTAGTCCACCACTTCCAACAGCCATAATTGATTGTAATACATTATATCCCGAACCAAGAGGATTAGAACCTGGATTTAAGAAAGTATCAATTCTTGACTTTTGGTGAGGCATAAGGTTTTCATATATTATAGGGCTTGAAATACCCATCACAATATAAACAGAAATAACTAATGTAGTACTTACAATTCTTTTTTTGAACATTATTGCAGAAATTGAAAGTGCAACTAATAATATTCCAAATATAAATGTTCCTTTTAATGAAGCTATAATAATTATAGGAACAGTTAAAATAAAAAACAAAAATAGGGCATCATATCCAGTCCAAAATAGAATTCCAATTAATAAAGCTAATATCACAGTACTTGAGCCAATATCAGGTTGCAAAGCTATTAATCCCATAGGAGTAACTGCAATTAAAATGCAAGTACCCAAATCTCTTAATGTTCTTATATCTCTACCTTTGTCAGATAAGTATTCTGAAATTGCAAGTAAAACTCCAAGTTTAGCAATTTCAGCAGGCTGAAAAGTAGAGCCTCCTATTTTAATCCAACCTTTTGTTCCATAAATACCGACTCCTTTTAATAAAACATAAATTAGCAAGAAAATACTAATAGCATAAATAATATAAGCACTATTTCTTATTAATTTCTGTGGTAAAAAAGCTACAACAAACATTCCAGTCAATCCAATAATTACTGAGTTTAATTGTTTGGAGAATGAATTGCTCATATTTGAATCGTGAGTAGCACTATATATCGAAAGCAAACCGCAAAAAAGTAAACCCAAAACAACTAAAAGTAATTGCCATTCAAAAGTATCAGTTTTCTTTTGACCAATAGAAATATTATAGTTTTGAGCCATATTTATTTAGTAATTCTATTAATTGCTTCTTTGTATTTAGATAAAATACTTTCAATGATTTCACTAGGAATAGTTGGAGGAGGAGGATTTTTGTCCCAGCTTGTAGTTTCAAGCCAATCACGCAAAACTTGTTTATCAAAATTTATTTGAGCTTTGCCAGGGGAATAAAATTTTTTAAGCCAAAAACGTGAAGAATCAGGAGTAAGTGCTTCATCAATTAATATTATCTTACCATCTGGCAAAGAGCCAAACTCAAACTTTGTATCAGCTAATATTAATTCTCTTTCGCTTAAATATTTAGCCCCATAATTATATAATTTAATTGAAACTTCTTTTAAATGATTAGCAATATCACTTCCTAAAATATTTGAATATCTTTCAAAATTAATATTTTCATCATGACCTTCTTCAGCTTTTGTAGCAGGTGTAAAAATTGGCTCAGTTAATTTTGAATATTCTAATAGACCACTGTTTAATTTAATTCCACAAATTGTTTCGCTTTCTTGATATTCTTTCCACCCAGAACCAGCCACATATCCTCTAACAACAAATTCAATTGGCAAAGGCTTGCATTTCATCACAAGCATACTTCGACCTTCTAAAATTTCTTTATATTGATGACATTCTTTAGGATATTCATCTACATTTGAAGTAATAAAATGATTTGGAATAATATCATTAGTCTTAGAAAACCAAAAAGTAGAAATTTCGGTTAATAAGTTTCCTTTATTTGGAATAGGTTCATTCATAATAACATCAAAAGCTGATATTCTATCACTTGCAACTATTAATAATGAATCAGGAAATTCATATACATCACGAACTTTTCCTTGACGAAATAAATTCAATTCCTTTAGTGTTTCTTTAAAATAAATACTCATATTTCATAAATTGATTTTATTTTTAAATTCTATAATTATTGTTTCATTCTATCTTGTGCATCAACTACAGCAATAGCCACTACATCCATTATTTCGTTTACTTCAGCACCAGTTTGCAATACGTGAATTGGTTTGTCCAATCCTAAAAGTACAGGTCCAATAGTTTTTGCCCCACCAATTCTAGCAAGTAATTTATAAGCACTATTACCAGAATCAAGATTTGGAAAAACTAAAATATTAGCACCTTCTTTCAATTCACTAAAGTTATAAGTAGATTCAAGAATTTCAGGCACAATTGCCGTATCGGCTTGCATTTCTCCATCTACCATTAGATTTGGATTTCTTTTTTTAATTATTGCCAAAGCATCACGCATTTTTTGAGGCGAATCTCCTTTAGCCGATCCAAAATTGCTATATGATAGCAATGCAACTCTTGGAGTAATATCAAATTTTTTTGCAAAATCAGCTGCTAAAATAGAAATATCTGCAAGCTCAGAAGCAGTTGGGTCAATATTTACAGTAGTGTCAGTTAAAAAGTAGGTTTGATGCTTTGTTGAAACAATAAATAGACCTGAAACTTTTGCAACAGTTTTACTTTTCCCAATTATCTCAATTGCAGGTTTGATTGTAGCTGAATAATGTGAAGTTGAACCAGAAATCATTACATCTGCATCACCTAATTTAACCATAAGTGAGCCATAATAGTTTCTATTTCTTAATACAATTTTTTGTGCATCATATTTTGTAACACCTTTTCTTTTTCTGATATTCCAATATTCATTGATATATTCATACGATTTTTCATTGCTTTCAGGATCTACTATTTCAATTCCAGT
>JAYTXK010000404.1:0-2674 GCA_043743005.1 Ignavibacteriota bacterium | reverse complement strand
TAAAGAACTTAATATTCCACTTTTATATTTTTTTAAAACAATATTATCTAAATAAAGCCCCTCATATTGAGTAGCACCATCAGAAATCATTCCAAATCGAAAACTGATATTTTTTCCAATATATGATTTCAAATCAATAGATTGGTGAAACCACTCATTTATATGACCATGATAGCCAAACATACCTATTTTTTGCTTTGAATTTGCTAAATCCATACCTTTTATCATTCTATTAGCATTCAAATAATTCCAGCTACTTCCTTGGTTAGTTGATATTTCAATTGTAGCAATGTCAAAATCACGTTCAATATTGAACCTAATATCATATTCTAAAGTTACATTTTGATAGTTATTTAAATCAATATCTCTACCAAATTCTACATAATTAGTTGTATTTGCTAAATACAATGTATTAGGGGAGTCTGTAAGAACTAATTTTCCAGTATATTTGTCTATTTCACGACCCCAAATTTTAGAAACATAATATGATTTTATTTCACCACTACTAATTATTGTATCTGGAATTGAATAACCAATGTTTTGATAAATTGTATCCTTATTTTCATACCCAAATTGATTTATAATTAACTCAAATCCAATTTTATCTCCATTATTATTATTTGAGTTTGTAAATTCAAAATTGAAAAGTAATGGTAAAGTTTTAGTTGAATTAATTTGCACTTCTCTATTAGGGTTAATTATTTTTAAAACATTATTAATTGATTTTAAAGTAATAAGAGTAGTTTTTGAATTATTTAATCCAATATTTCTTAAATTAATTAACAAGGATTTGTCATTTGTTATAATCGCATCAGACTTTACAATAAATTCATTAGAATAATACAAAGCTGCATAATTTAATTTGACATTTTCTTTTGCAACTTCTAAAATCAATTCTGGAGAGGAACCCCAAAATCCATAAATTTGATGTCCTAACTCAGGTGTGAAGGAAATTGTAGAAGGTTTATTCTTAATTTTATCAGTATATAACCAATCATCTGATGTTCCTCTTGCATAATATCCAACTGCTTTATAATCTGGACCATAAACATATTTATTAAATTCATTATTGTAAAACCCAATTTGCTGCATTAAAACTGAATCTTTTATAATACCTTCTACTGCTGAACCTGGATGAATAAATAAGTTCCCAAAACTATGATAGTTAATTGCTGTTTTGAAATTATGTTTTAAAACAAATTGCTGAATAGCATACGTTTCTGGTTCAGAAAATGGTGAAGTACCTCTAAATGTTTCAGATCCAAAAACTGATTCACTGCCCCCAGCAGGAGAATCCCAAAATTCTAATGGACCATAGTTTCTATTTAAATCAACTCCTTTTGTGCTATCAGCATTCAATCTTTGATTTTTTCTTATTAATCCTCCACCAATTGTTGAAGTTTGCTGATTATACTTATAACTATCTGGATTGATAACAGGTATTGCATAAATTGATTTACTTTTAATTAAGTAAGTTGCTTCCAAACTTTTGTTTTGATAGTTTTCTAATAAGTGCCAAAGAAAATAAATTAAAGTTGTTACACCTTGTGGTTCTCTTGCATGGTGAAGAGATGTATATAAAACTTCATCTGGTTTTGAAAATTCTACATTATCTAAATGTATTTTATAAGCAATTAAGTCTCTTCCTAATATCGACTTTCCAATTATTTCTTTAGAAACTACATTAGGAAACATTAATATCATATTATTAAAATTATCATACACTTCTTCTAAACTATGATACCCTCTAAGTGAACCTAATTTAAAATTTGTTAACTCAGAAATTTGATTTACATCTTTATAATTTATATTATCATTACTTAAATTATCTAAATAGAATTTTTCAGCATCTTCAATTTCAATAGAATCAATTAAATTTAATATTTTCAGTTTTTTTAATTCATTTTGATTTACAAGTGTTATTATATAACAAGTTTCTTTTATTACTGCTCCTTCTAAGTCAATACCCATATCAACTATTTTTGAAACTGTATAAATCGAATCTAATTTGATTTTAACTTTTGAAAAAGTGTCTTTTGACAACAAGGTCAAGTTTGGTAAAATAAGGAATATTATAATAATTATTTTGATCATATTTATATAAACGTTTTAAATCAAAAAGTAGCTTTTTAAAATTATTTTAACTCTCAGAAAGTCCAAATTTTATCAAAAATTTCCTAATCTTTGGTTCGAGATAGAGTGCTATAAAGCAAAACACTGCTCCTGCTAATAAATCAACAAAATAATGGTATCTTAAATACAAAGTAGAAAATATTAAGCTAGAGCCTAAAATTGCAATAATCCATTTACATCTTGAATTATATTTAAAAGCTATTATAATAGTAATCATTGTCATCATAGTATGTCCACTCGGGAAACAATCTCTATTAACAGCATCAGCAGGATTTAATTGATTGGGGAGGATTCCACCCCCAGCATTAATAAATCCTCGCATAATATCGGATAAAAATACACCGGGTAATTCTAAATTATAGTTTGCAAAATTATGAAGAAAAAATCTTGGTCCAATAGCAGGTATAAAAAAGTAAAGCAAATAAGAAAAGTAAAAACTAAAGAAAATTAATCCCGAATAAATATAAAGTTCTTTTCTTTTATTTTGTAAAGTAAAGTCAAATCCAATTATTATTGGATAAAAATAAAATAAAAAGTAAGA
>JAYTXK010000403.1:0-3774 GCA_043743005.1 Ignavibacteriota bacterium | reverse complement strand
CAATATTTGTACTTTAAATATTTTTCCTTCTCCCGGTAAGTAATTTGCAACTATACTACCATCTTGACCAATTATCTTATCTACTCTAGGATAAAGTTTGTCCACAGTTGCATCTACATTGCTAAAAGATGAAGACACCAAATAATCGTGCAATGGCTTTTCATTTCCCTTTAGTTCTGTAATTTTTAATAAAGCATATTTTTCAACTCCATTAGATATATACTTGTACTTTAAAGGTACTGATATTTCCCTACAGCCTAAGCGTTTCCACCACTTTTTTTGCCACCAAGTGAAAGTACGAGAAACACCATACAAATCGTTATGACTACCACTCAATACATTTTGATCATATTCTGCACTTGTATAAAATTGCATCTCATTATAATCGCTACCATCATGGCTATACTCGTTTTGTATTAATGGGTCTGTTCTACGGTTGACTATCGAGATACAGAACGTATTGCTATTTGGACTTCCATATATCATATTATTATTTGCTAAAATACTAACTTCGTAAAAACTAGAATCGACCACAATTCCACTTATTGTTGTACTGTTTTCATAATATGGTAAGCCATCTTTCTCTCTTCCAATTGGTCTTGTCTTGATATTAATTGTATCAATAATATCATTAATTGAAATAGTAGAGCTTGGGTGTTGGTTAGAAAAACTTATAAAGCCTTTATTTTTATATGCTAATAAGTTTACATCTGTTAGCAAACTTTCATTTTCTTTTATAAAGCTAAAATACTTATATAATTCAGCTCTTTGAGACATTCTACCAATATAAACTCTTTCAGGTTTTACATAAAGCTTTTCAAGGTCATAAAAGGTACTACTTAATTTTCCCAAAGTATTACTTGAGCTATATAATTCACCGGGTTTGTAAAAATTATCATAATAATCTGGGTCATTTGATAACTTAACAAAATCACCACCTATTTCGTCCGAATAAATTAAATTATAACCAGTGAGTGAACTTGAAAAACGAGATCCTTGTAATCCAGCATAATGTGTATAAGCAGTTGTTGAACTATTCCCATCTATATCATAAAATAATCCAGATCTGCCAGAGTCAAACTCAAATGTGGATGATGAAAATGTTCTTGCTGTTGAAGACCAAACAAGAAATCCTTTAGTTCCTTTTAATACTTCAGAAGACATAGACAATCTCAATTCTTCACCTGTAACTGGTCTCGTTTGATCCCTAACACAAGATAATGTTGTAAACGAAGCTGATGATTGAAAAGTTCTTGAACAATTAGCTAATTCATAATTTTCACCTAACCACAAATTTACCCAGTGTTGAGTATTATAATATGAACTTGGTGTTCCTTTCATTGTAAAATTTAAATAACTATCAAAACTTTGCTGAATACTATTTGTCCTAGCAACTGTATGAAAATCTCCTTTTTGTTCAGTATTAAAATATTCATAAGTGCTAGCATTTTCAAATGGGTTAAAACCGGGTATTGGGCGAATTTGTTTATTATCCCACGTATTAGAACTTGTTGCATCTAAGAACTGGGTTTCATACATAGAATTAACTGTGTCTTTCAACATAAATGTAGAACTACTATAATACGGTTCCCCTGGATAACTCAAATCTAAGAAACTACCAGCATAACCCATATAACCCGAACTGAAATTAAAAACTTCTGGATGCTCCTTTCCATCTAAGCTAAATTTTTCAATCCTGCAATAAGGTACGGCTGTATAAGTCCTTGGTATTAAACTAAAGTTTGTACCAGTCCAAAACTGCTTAAAGCCAGTTGCATATTGAAAGTGAGGCATAAAGTTTTTAATATTATCTTCAGGTACACTATTATAAAACATTTCTGAACTTACATTTGTATCTAATAGCATATTTATATATCGAGTCTGCTCGTATTCAAAAGGTAAGAGTTCGTCATCATTATAAAATCTGAATAATTTTGTTTGGCTTGTATTAACAGAGGCATTACCTAAGCCTGCATTCATTACATTGAGCAAAATCGAATTAATTTCTTGGTCATAAACACCTCTTGTCATTCTTTGTAGGTTGGGAGTTTCAAACCTTACCCAGTTTATGTCAAGGTCTAAGCCTCCAAAATACTCAATCTCACAATCTAAACTTGTAATATATTCATCGTTGATAAAATTATTTTCTGTATCTATTGGCTTTAATATTGGGTTGAAATTATAAATACCACCACTTTGTACCCCATCACAATGGAACAAGCCACTTAAAGTAATAAAGCTACTTGAATTACTACCATCAATTTTTAACATACCTTTTGTAATTATAAATTCATTAGTAAAAGTTGGTGAAGCCATTTTTCTTGCTATACCTCTAAAATCAGTGTAAGTATTACTGCTATTCCAAGTAACGCAATTAATTTGCTCAAGCTCACTTGTTGTTGTTCCAGAGCTTATAGGTAATTTTTCAAAATTAATAAAAGTTGAGCTAAATGACTTAGAAGCTATATTATATAATTCATAAGGTAGCTTGATTTTTAGAATTGGTGTATTATCACTTAAAGTATTGGAAGCCAAGCCCAATGCTTTCAAATTTATTGATAAATACCAATTTATACCATTTACACCTGCTATTGTACTCGAGAATAATGTTCCTACTAAGTCAGGGAAATTATTATAGTTTAATATTTTTTTAGGAAAGATATTTGATAATACTGTTGCTGATGATGTGCTTAAATTATTTTTAAATAATCTAAAGCAACCTAAAGTTGAACTATTTAATCCTGTAATAGTATTTGAACCAATAGAATTCTTATTTTGGAACCCAAATGCTGAACCACAATCGGCTTCCACATTTGGTTTGAAAGTACTTGAAACTGCAATATCAAGAGCTGGCTCCAAATATAATCCCATTCCATTAAAATTATTATTTACATTTCTTGCACCATAGATATCGGTTTTCAATATTGAATTAAAACTACTTGAGCTAAATGATGAAGAAAAATTTGTATATGGTGAGCTAACGCCTTGGTGATAAGTATTTATTTTTAATGCCTCATCTAAATTTTTTGTATGACCATCACTCCAGTTCCAGCCTAAAATAAAACTTTTACTTCCTGCATTTGTATTTATTATACTGGCTGTACTCGAAGAAGCTGTATAAGAGCTTGCACTTAGATAATTTAATTTTCTTGGGTTTAAATTATCTTGAGAATATAGGCTAACTAAATTAAGTATTAAAATTATAAAAATATATTTTTTCATTTATTATCCTATTTTTATAAAATTAATCTGTTTAGAGTAAATTTGATTATTTATTATTACTTGTAATGAATAAGCTCCACTTGGCAAATTAGAAATATCATAATTTTTAGAATAAGTACCCAAGTTAAAATTAGTATTTTCAATTTGCTTTATCCTATTGCCACTTGTATTAATAATATTAATTATTAATTTTGAATTTTCTACTAAGTTTAAATCTAATTTTAATATGTTTGATATTGGATTAGGGGAAATACTTATGCTGTTTTGAGAATTTACTTCTACTATTGATGTTTTATCTGTTAGTTTAAAATTAAACATAAGTTCAGTGTAATTCAAAATAATATTGCTATTGTTCTTCGTTAAAAAATAGTCAATATGAGCAGTTTGTTTGTCTAATACTTCCGAAGTGGATTTGTTTACATCAATCCTTTGCAATCCTTTACCATAGCCACAATAAACATATTTATCATCGTAAGAGAACTTAATTGAGTATGCTCCAGTATTCATAGCACTTGCTTCATAAATAACTTGCATAGTAACTAAATCTAAAAC
>JAYTXK010000402.1:0-3970 GCA_043743005.1 Ignavibacteriota bacterium | reverse complement strand
CCTATCTTAGAAACAAATGATCAAGAAGCAATACAAAAAAATAATAGAATTGAATTTATGCTAATTGATAAGTAGTTTTTAATTTATATATTCAAACTTATGAAAAAATACATCTCATTTTCATTAATTATCATTTTGCTAACTTTTCTTTTTTATTCAATTACTTTTTCTCAGAAAAAGAAAAAGCCAATTTTAAAAGATAAAAATGTGAAAATTAAGTTAGATACTTTAAATGAAGAAATTAAAGAACTTATTGAACAAATAAAAGAAGAACCAGTATTTGCTAATGTAAAAAGTAAAGATAGTAACAGCATTAATACTATTGTTCCTTTGACTAAAGAACAAATTGAAAGAGTTAACATATTTTATATTGACTCTTTAGCACAAACTGCATTAAATAGTGATGTAAAAAGTTTTTTAAACGCTGCATGTAAATATCTAAAAGAAAATGCTAAAGCAAATATTTATATTGTAGGACATTCGAATAATAATTTTATTTCAGTAGAAGAAAATAGTAAATACTCTAATGACTTGGCATTTTCTGTTTTAAAATTTTTACTTAGCAAAGGCATATCTAAAAACAGAATATTTTCATTTGGAATAGGAAATAAACAACCAATTACAAACAGTTCAGTAGAGAATTTTAAAAATTATAGAATTGAAATTAAGTTTAAAAACCAATAAAATTATTTGACTTCAGTTTTGATTTTTTTATACAATTCATTTTAGTTTCAATAATTTCAAAACTTGTTAATTAATATTATTGAATGAGAATTTATTTATCTTTATTATTGTAATTACTTAAATTACAAAGTCAAATAATAATAAAATTAAAGTTGAAATTAATATGAGCTATTATACACCATCTGAATATCCAATAAAACGTGCTTTAATCTCAGTTTCTGATAAAAAAGGAGTTGTTGAATTTGCAAGAGAGCTTGCTAATCTTGGAATAGAAATATTCTCAACTGGAGGAACTAAATCGTTGCTCCAAAGTAATGATATACCTGTAAAATATGTAACTGAGCTTACTAATTTCCCTGAAATATTAGATGGTAGAGTAAAAACTTTACATCCAGGAGTACACGCTGGTTTGCTTGCCGATCTTGGTAAAGAAAATCATAGAAATCAACTTGATGAACACAATTTAAGTTCAATTGATTTGCTTGTTGTAAATTTATATCCTTTTGAAGAAACACTTAAAAAAGAAAATGTAAGCCATGATGATTTGATAGAGAATATTGATATTGGTGGACCTGCAATGCTTAGAGCTTCTGCCAAAAATTATAAATGGACTGCAGTAATAGTCAACCCTGAAAATTATTCTATAACAATCGACCAAATTAAACAAAATGGGGGTATTGAAGAAAATTTCAGAGCTATTTTGGCTGGTGAAGTTTTCTCTCATACAGCACATTACGACTCATTAATAGCAAATTACTTCAATAAATTTAATGAAATTGAATTTCCTAAAAAAATCTCAATTTCAATGAATAGTGAACAATCACTAAGATATGGAGAAAACCCTCATCAAACAGCTCATTTATATGGTGGGTTTACTAAAGTATTTAACCAAATTCACGGTAAGGAACTTTCATATAATAATATAATTGACATAGATTCTGCTGCTAAAATAATTTCAGAATTTGATGATGAACCCACTGTTGCAATTATTAAACATACCAATCCTTGTGGAGTGGGTAGGGGAGAAACTCTACTAACTGCATACCAAAAAGCATTTGCTACAGATACTGTTTCTCCTTTCGGTGGAATTGTATCATTTAACCAAGAGGTTGATATTGAAATGGCTACAGCAATTCATGGCTTATTTACTGAAGTATTGATTGCACCTTCCTTTTCAGAAGAAGCATTTGAATTGCTAAATAAAAAGAAAGATCGCAGACTTATAATTGCAGATTTAAATAAACTAAAATCACATTTAAATTATGATTTCCGTTCAGTAATAGGAGGAATGTTAATTCAGAAGTCGGATATTGAAATAGTTGATTCTATGAAAATAGATGTTGTAAGTGATAGACAGCCTTCAAACGAGGAATGGAAAGCTATGATGTTTGCTTGGAAAATATGTAAACACGTAAAATCTAATGCAATAGTTTATGCTTCAGAAGACAGAACATTAGGTATTGGTGCAGGGCAAATGTCAAGAGTTGATTCTTCACGCATTGCAGTTGAGAAATCAAAACTAATGAATTTGACATTGCAAAATAGCGTAATAGCTTCTGATGCTTTTTTCCCATTTGCTGATGGCGTATTGGAAGCAGTTAATGCAGGTGCTACAGCAATTATTCAGCCGGGTGGTTCTGTACGTGATGCAGATGTAATAAAAGCAGCAAATGATCACAATATGGCTATGATATTCACCGGTGTAAGACACTTTAGACATTAAAATTAATTAAAGACAAATATGGGATTTACATTTTTTTTTAGAGATACTCATTCATTACAGCAAAGTATTAATGTAATAGTTGAAAAGTTTGGAAATTCAAGGAAATTGAAGATATGGGACGCTGGCTGCGAAAGAGGACCAGAACCCATCACATTTTCAATATTGCTTGCTGAAACTATTGAAGATAGCCAATTTTCAAATTATGATTTCATATTAAGCGATTTGGATGAAAATAATTCTTTTTGCGATATTATCAAAAATGGAATTTATCAATATGATGAAATTAAACGAATCCCAGAAGAGTATTTTAATAAGTACTTTAGGGATATGGGAGATAATAAATACAAATTAATTCCTAAAATTCATAATAAACTAATATTTATTAAACATGATTTGCTAACTCTAAACTCTGTTGGAAGTAATTTTAATCTTATAATTTGTAAAAATGTTCTTTTGCATTTCCATTCAGATGAAAGAATTAAAGTTATTGAAATGTATTATAATTCTCTTTGCGATAATGGGTTATTACTTTTTGAACAAACTCAGAAAATGCCTGATGCCTTAGAAAAATACTTCATTAAAGTAATTTCTGATGCTAGCCTTTATCAGAAAATTAATATTTAGTATTTTACTTTAGAAATATATTTAGTAAATAAAAAATGAGAATTACGCTACTAAGAAAAGACCCAAAGGTTTATTGTGCAAATGTATATTTTGTTCAAGGAAATTGGAATACACTGGAAGATAATAACACCTTGATAGATGTCGGAACAAATAGTTTTATTTTAGATGAATTAGAAGAAATTAATGGTGGAGTTGGGAAAAAAAAACTAGATAAAATTATACTTACTCACGAACATTTTGATCATGCAGGTGCATTACAAAGTGTTATTGAAAAATACAAACCTGAAAAAGTTATTGCAAGAGCAAGTTTGAAAGGAGTTACTAATTTTGCCGAAGAAGGAATGAAAATTAGAGTAGCAGACGAAATTGCTGAAATTATATATACACCAGGACATTCTAATGATTCAATTTGTGTTTACTTTGAAAAGTCTGGTATTCTATTTAGTGGTGATACACCTCTAACTATCAAAAGTAGTGGTGGTTCTTATAATCTTGCATTCCTTGAAGCACTTAAAAAATTAAGAAAGTTAAAAATAAATGCAATTTATAGTGGGCATGATTTACCGATATTAGCAAATGCTATGGATTATATTGAAACAACATATTCAATTGTAAAAAACAGTAATATAGTTGGCTAATCAATTATTATTTTGTTATATAAATCATTTAGTGTTTTACTTATATCATTTGAAATTAATATTAAGCTTGTTAATTCATTTGAATAATTAATTTCCAAAATAAATGGCATCTTATTAATTATCTCAAATACCTCTTTTCCAATATTAAAAATATTTATTTTGAAAATAGTTTCTTTCTTTTTAAAATTAAATTTTATTTTTTTGAAATCAAAACCCTTTTGATAGCAAAAACAAATTGAACTATCTAATATTAAATAGTCCAAATTTAATATATTTAGTTTTTCTAAAATCAGAATTTTTT
>JAYTXK010000401.1:0-11247 GCA_043743005.1 Ignavibacteriota bacterium | reverse complement strand
GAGAAAATTCACTGCAATTGCAACTCTCTAATACATCAATCACTTAGCAAAATTCTTTGCAGGGGTCGATTGACCCTTTGCAGTGAATTAAGCTTTTTTTTTTCACTGCAAAAAGATAAACAAAGCTAAAAAAATACATTATGCCACAATGCGAACATAAGAAAATGAAATTTAACTCCAAACAAACGGTTTGCAATCTGTTTCCAAACCATTTGCAAAGTAGATAATACTTTTGAATGTTGATAACTTTTACTATGAAAATGTTTTTTTTATTGCTTTGTAATGTTATTTAAATTCATTAATTTTATAAAAGGTGATTCTATGAAAAAAGTATTTTTGTTTTTTGCGTTTGTAGCAATACTATTTGCTTTTAGTTTTGAGATAGGAGAGGCTTGCGATGCTATTTTTACTGCAAAACACTGCAAGATATTGCATAAGTGCTTGATATATAAGGAAGTGATTTTGCAGTAAAGTTGTATTAAAGCCCATCTCCAGTCGTGGAGAGGGGTTTGGGGTGAGGTCGGCAATGTAGTTTGAAAAGCAAATTAAGAACCCCACCCCTACCCTCCCCTAAAGATTTTAACAAGTTAAAATTGGGGAGGGAGAAATTAATACCAAAAATAGCGTAATTTACTGCAAAACACTGCAAAACTTCTCGTAAGTCATTGATATATAACAAAGTGATTTTGCAGTTTCTTGCTGTATTAAGCCCATCTCCAGACGTGGAGAGGGGTTTGGGGTGAGGTCAAAAAAGTTCTTTGAAAAACTAATGCCAAACGCATAGACTCCTAATCAATTTGGTGGTGACAAGAAAAAAAACAATACCAATTCATTGATAAATAATCTAATATTGGGGGTAAATTTATTTTCTATTTTCTTATCTTTGTAATTCAAGTTATATATACAAATTAAAATAGAAAATAAATGTCTAAATTATATCTTATAGATGGGATGTCTCTTGTTTTTAGAGCATATCATGCAATGTCTAAATCAAATTTAAAAAATTCAAATGGTGAGCTAACTGGTGCTATATTTGCATTTGCAAATATCCTGACTTCATTATTAGAAAAAGATAAGCCCGAAAAAATTGCTGTTGTTTTTGATACATCTCATCCTACTTTCAGACATGATATGTATGTAGAATATAAAGCAAATAGAGCAGAGTTTCCAGAAGATTTGGGTCCACAGCTTATCAAAATCAAAGAATTAATAAGTTTATTAGGTATAACCAAAATTGAACTTCCAGGATATGAAGCTGATGATATTATCGCAACAATTGCAAAACATGCATCTGAAAATAAAGTAAATACTTTTTGTATTACTTCAGATAAAGATTATTACCAATTAGTTGATGACTATGTTAAAATTTTAAAACCTTCAAGAACTGGTCCTGATTTAGAATTGGTTGATTATGCAGAAGTAAAAGAAAAATTTGGTGTAAGACCAGATCAAGTAATAGATATTCAAGCATTAATTGGTGATAGTGTTGATAATATACCTGGAGTTAAAGGAATTGGAGAAAAAAGTGCAATTCCAATGATTCAAGAATTTGACTCCTTAGAAAATCTATATGATAATTTGGATAAAATTGATAAAAAAGCAATTAAATCCAAGCTTGAAGAAAATAAAGAAATGGCATTTCTTTCTAAAACATTAGTAACATTAAAATTAGATGTTCCAATTGATGAAACGCATGTTGATTGTATTTTAAAAACTCCAAATTATGCTGGATTGGATAAATTCTTAAATGATGCTGGATTTAGAACTCTTAGACAAAAATGGCATTCAAAATCAGGTCAACCTATTCCAAGTGATATAGTTGAAGCATTTGAGAGTATTGGAAATGAAGAAATTACTAATATTAAATCAATTGTAAGAGATTATCATTTGGTTGATGACGAAGTAAAATTCAAAATAATGATTGAGAAAATCAAAGATACAAAATTACTTTCTTTTGATTTAGAAACATCTTCATTGGATAGAAATTCTTGTGTTATAGTTGGTATTGCATTATCTATTGAAGAAAATTCTGCTTATTATATTGCAACAAGTGAAGTTAACTCTCCAAAAGAAGAGGATCAAAATTCATTATTTGATGTTCAGATTTCAAGTGGAGAAAATGAAATTTCTTATCCTTGTCTTCCTATAGATTATGTTGTTTCAAATTTGAAAAAATTATTAACTGACCAGAGTGTTGGCAAAATTGGGCAAAACTGCAAATTCGATACATATATTATTCGTAGATTTGGTGTTGAGGTTAGTCCAATAGTATTTGATTCTATGCTTGCATCTTATATATTAAATCCTGATGACAAGCATAATATGGATGCACTTAGCTTAAAATGGTTGAATTATCAAACAGTTAGTATTAAGTCATTAATTGGCGAAAAGAAAAAAGATCAGAAATCAATGAAAGATTTGCCTCCTTCAGAAATATCAGATTATGCTTGTGAAGATGCAGATATAGCATTGAAATTAATGAATAAATTAGCTCCAGAATTAGTAAAGACAGGGCAGACAGAACTTGCTACTCAAATTGAATTTCCAATTGTTGAAGTATTAACAAAAATGGAGAGTAATGGTGTAGCCATTAATAAGATTGCACTTGGAGAAATGGCAATAAAAATACAAGAAAGTATGACAAATTTGCAAAAGCAGATTTTTGATGAAGCTGATCAGGAATTTAATTTGGATTCTCCTAAGCAATTAGGTATGATACTTTTTGAAAAATTGAAATTGCCAATAATCAAACAAACAAAGAATGGTTACAGTACTGATGTAGATGTTCTTTCTGAACTTGCACCAAATTATAAAATTGCTGAATATATGCTTGAATACCGTTCTTTGACAAAATTAAAATCAACTTATGTAGATGCACTTCCAAAATTAATTAATCCAAAAACTGGGAGATTGCATACAACTTATAATCAGACTATTGCAAGTACTGGAAGGCTTTCATCTGTAGAGCCAAATTTACAAAATATTCCAATTCGTACTACTCTGGGTAAGGAAATCAGAAAAGCATTTGTTTCTCAAGCAAGTGATGCTATTATTTTATCAGCCGATTATTCACAAATTGAATTAAGAATAATGGCTCATATTTGTCAAGATGAATCCTTAATTGCTGCATTTGAAAAAGGACATGACATTCATGCTGCAACTGCTTCAATATTATATGACATTCCACTTGAAAAAGTAAATTCAGATATGAGAAGAGTTGCTAAAACTGTAAATTTTGGAATTATGTATGGTTTGGGTACTTTTGGATTATCTCAAAGATTAAATATATCAAGAAGCGAATCCAAAAAAATTATTGATAATTACTTTGAAAAATATCCGGGAATAAGGGGGTATATTGATAATACAATTAGAGAAGCTCAAGAAAAAGGTTATACAGAAACATTATGTAATAGAAGAAGGTACTTTCCAGATTTGCAGAATAATAATAGAACTCTAAGACAACAGGCAGAAAGAGCTGCTATAAATATGCCGATACAGGGTACAGCATCTGATATGATGAAAATAGCAATGATAAATATAGATAAGGAAATGACTAATAAAGGATTGAAATCATTAATGATGCTTCAGGTACACGATGAGTTGGTATTTGAAGTCAAAAATGACGAAATTGAAATATTAACAAAAATGGTAAAATCCCTTATGGAAAAAGCACTTCCATTAGGTAGAGTACCAGTAGTTGTTGATACTGGAATAGGTAATAATTGGTATGAAGCTCATTAATATTAAATCCATAACTTTAAACCAATTATAATACATTCAAATTAGTAAATAATATTACTAAAATTTCAATTAAGTATATAAATGATAAATAACAATAACTACTCAAAGCTTTTAAGGCTTATAAGCAAGTACAATACTATTTGTTTGAAATAGTTATTGTTTTATCAATTGTAAAAATCCATTTGGATTTTGGTTAGATTGCGAAAGTGATGTCAATGATGCTTGTTGCAAGAATTGAGATTTAACTAATGAAAGTTGTTCTTGAGCCACGTCAGCATCTTCCAATCTAGAAATAGCTGCATTATAATTCGTAATCTGAATGTTAAGCAAAGAATCTTGAGAATCTAACCTATTTGAAATACCACCCAAATATGTTGCTACTTTGTTTACATTATTTAGTGCATTCGCCAAACTTGTTAAAGTTAGCCCGATAGCAGTTTCAGCAAAAATTCCTAGATTCCTAGAATTAATACTATTCAAATTATTTAAATTTAAGTTTGAAACTCCACCAAAACTTGTTGCACTAAGAGAATTAATGTTAAAGTTATTACTACTAATATCTAAGTCAGTATTATTTGTAGATAAGTCAATACTAAGTGTAATCAAAGAATTAGTATTTGTTGTACCAATAAAATAATTAGCTGAATATGTACCATCGATTAATTGCCTACCACCAAATACAGTAGAATCTACCACAGTTTGAATTTGTTGAGTCATTCTATAAGCTGCTTTAGCTAATGCTACTTTCTCATCTGTACCCAAAGCACCAGAAGAGGCTGTAGCAACTGATTCTTTAATCAATGTAACGAGATTGTTTACATTTTCATAAGCATCCATAGAAATGTTTGTAACGTTTTTACCATCACCAACAGTTTTAATTGCAGATTTTAATGATCCATTTCTTGCTATTAAAGCTTTTGAAGTAATATAACCAGCTACATCATCGGCAGCATTATTTATTCTTTTTCCACTTGATAATCTTAATTGTCTTAATGAAATATCCAAACTTGCTGAACTCAATGAATTATAAGCATTTTCAGCAGGAATATTTGAACGTATCCTTGAAAGCATACCTGTTGCGAAAGGCATAGCAATACCTATATAATAAATTTATAAAATTTAATTAAAAAACAAATCTAATCCCTCAATAACTATTCAATTATTTTTGTAATAATTGTAAGAATGCTTGTGGATTTTGGTTTGCTTGTGATAATGATGTTAAAGATGCTTGTTGCAAGAATTGTGATTTTACTAATGACAATTGCTCTTTTGCTACATCCGAATCTTCAATTCTAGAAATTGCAGCATTATAATTTACAATTTGACTATTAATAATTACTTCTTGAGAATCTAATCTATTAACAACACCACCAACATAAGATGCCACTTTACTAACATTATCAATTGCTTGAGCCAAACTCAATAATGTACTTCCAATATTTGCATAAGTAAACATACCTAAGTTATCAGCACTAACATTATTAAACTGATTCATATCTAAGTTTGTTACTCCACCAAAATTCGTTATATTTAGTGAGTTCAAATTGAAATTGCCACTCGGAACATTAAAATCTCTATTTCCTGTAGTTAAGTCAACTGCTAAAGTAAGTAAATTATGATTTGCCATAGTACCAATCACAAAATCAGCAGAGAATGAACCATCAATCAATTGTCTTCCACCAAATACTGTAGATGAAACAACAGTTTGTACTTGTTGTACCAATCTATAAGATGCTTTTGCAAGAGCTACTTTTTCGTCAGTTCCCATTGCACCAGAAGCAGCTGTAGCCACATTACTTTTTATACTATTAAGCAAATCGCCAATGTTTTCAAGGGCATCCATAATAATATAAGAAGAGTTTTGTGCATCACCAACAGCTTTCAATGAAGCTTTTAATGAACCATTACGAGCTGATAAAGCTCTCGAAGTGATATACCCAGCTACATCATCTGCTGCGTTATTTATTCGCTTTCCAGTTGATAAACGGAGTTGTCTCAAAGATATATCTTTTGCTGATAAATCTAAAGAGTTGTATGCGTTCTCAGCCGCAATATTTGTGCGAATCCTAGCGTTACCGCCTACTGCGTAAGCCATAATTCACCTCCATGTGAATGTATAAAATTTATTTCAAAATCAAATTGTCATCAATATTTTATATTTAAATAATTAAATTACTTAAATTAAACTTGTTGAAAACCATTTTGGCAACATGCTATACAATACAACACTTATGCCAAAATTAAAATTGTTATTTTTAAGATTATTCAAATCGCATCAATTTTACAATTTTATGCAATTTTACTTTTATTCTTCCCAATTCCTTATGAAATTTGCTTGCCAAACTTTATTTCAGCCAATTATATTCCCTTAAAAGTCAAGTATAATAGGCAATTTCAGTTATAATGTTTTGTAAGATTTAACTCATTTGCTTTTTTAAGAGTGGTTACTTATCCACATTGTTTTCAATTTGATGTGTAAGCATTAATGCACTTGGTTAATTATGGACAATATTATGCAAATATTAAAATAGAAATACTCAAACAATAAATATAAATAAAATGATAAAAAATTATTTAATGAAAGTGTTATATTTACATTCAAGTTTTTTAAATGTTTATTATTAATCAAATCATTAGTAAATGGCTAATATTATTAACCAACCATTTAAAACTTTACAAATACCTAAGATTTAGCTAATTTGCAGATATTTGTTTTACAATTTTAATATAATATATCTTTATGAATGATTTGAGAATTGCAGTTGTAGGTGCAAGTGGATTAGTTGGTAGAAAAATGGTTCAAGTTTTGGAAGAAAGAAATTTCCCTTTGACTAATTTGAAATTATTGTCTTCAGCCAGATCAGCTGGAACTAAAATAAAATATAAAAATATTGAAATAGAATTAGAAGAATTAAATAGTAACTCATTTGATAATGTTGATATTGCTCTTTTTTCGGCAGGTGGAGAAATTAGTAAAATATATGCCCCTATTGCAGTTAAAAGAAAATGTTTGGTAATAGACAATAGTAGCTATTGGAGACTTGATGAAAATACACCACTTGTTGTGCCTGAAGTAAATCCTCATCATTTGAATAATAATAAGGGAATAATTGCGAACCCAAATTGTTCAACTATACAACTAATGGTTGCTTTAAAACCAATTAGCGATATATTTGGATTAAAAAGAGTAGTATGTAGCACTTATCAATCTATTTCTGGTGCCGGACAAAAAGGAATGGATAAACTTAATAATGAATTGAGTAATTGTAACCCTGATGTTAAACATAAAATTGCTTTCAATGCTATTTTTCATCCAATTGATGATACTCTTAATTCAGTTGAAGAAAATAAAATGATGGCTGAAAGTAAAAAAATATTAGATTTACCAAATTTAATGATTAATGTAACTTGTGTAAGATTGCCTATTCTTGGTGGTCATGCTGAATCAGTTAATGTTGAAACAAACAAACCATTTAAATTAGTAGAAATAAGAAAATGTTTATCTGATTTTGAAGGGATAGTAATAGTTGATAATCCTCAAAATGAAGAATACCCTACTCCAGCAATGGCAAACGACACTGATCCAGTTTATGTGGGTAGGATTAGATATGACAACACTTTGGCAAATACATTTAATATGTGGGTAGTTGCTGATAACTTAAGAAAAGGTGCAGCAACAAACGCTGTACAAATTGCAGAAAAAATAATAGAAATGAATTTACTTCTTAAAAACTAAGGTATTTGAAAAAGTATTAGTTTATAAATTAAGCAAATAGCCATTATCTTTTAGCCATTTGACACTTGATTTATAATTTGGATCATATTGAGCAACCAAATGCCAAAATTTGGCTGAATGGTTTTTTTGTTTTATATGAGCTAATTCGTGAATAACTACATAATCAATTACTGCAAGTGGAGCCATAATAAGCCTCCAAGTGAAATTTATGCTATTTTTTGCACTACAAGACCCCCATCTTGTATGAGAACTTGTAATATGAAAATTAGTAAATTTTAAATTTGTAATTTCAGAATAATGAATAGCTCTACTCAAAATTGTATCTTTTGCTATTTTTTTAAACCACCTTTCAAAAAGTATTTTAGATATATCAATACTATTACTACTAACCTCAAATTTATTTTCATTTAACTTAAGAGAGAATTTACCATTGAAATTATTTTCAATTTCACGTTCAATGCCAAGAAACAAAATTTTATCACCGCTAATATATTTTCTATCATTTACTGTTTCTACTTTAGCACGCATTTTGACTAAATGCTTTTCAATCCATTCTGCTTTATCTTTCAAAAGATTATTAATGTATATATCATCAGCTTTTAAGGGTACTCTTACTATTAGTTGAGCATTTTTTGAAATTTCAATTGAGTATGTTTTTCTTTTTGATCTTACTAATTTGTCTATTTTAAAATTCATTCTTTTGTTCAATAATTTATAACTAACCAAATATGCTAAAATAAATTTATCTAAGAAAGAATAATTTTTCCATATTGGAATTTATATTTTAATTAAAGCCCTTTTAAATAGTGAAATGAAATGAAATAAAATGAAGTAACTTTCGTTTTACTTAGTAAAATAACTTTAGAATTTATTTAGAATTAATTGTGAAGTTTCATTTAAGTTTATTATTTTTGTATTTTAAAATAATAATTGTTTAATGGCAAATCTATTTGAATGGGATTCTGAAAAGGCAAGAAAGAATATTTTAAAGCACAAAGTTAGTTTTGAAGAAGCAGCTACTGTATTTGAAGATATATTATCTTACACTTTTGATGATTTTGCTCACTCAGCAATTGAATTTAGAGAAATTACAATTGGAATATCAATTAGGAATAGAATTTTAATTGTTTCTTCGACTTGCAGAAAAAACATAATTAGAATATTTTCTGCTAGAATTGCAACAAAAAATGAAAAGAAAAAATATGAAGAAAACAGATAAAAACATAGTAGATAAAGATTTAATGCAAGATGAATATGATTTTGATTACTCTAAAGGTACACGTGGGAAATATGCACGATTAGCAATAGAAGAAAATGGTTATATCAAATTGACACCTGAACTGCAAAAAATATTCAAAACATCAGAAGATGTAAATAATGTTTTAAATGCTATAATTTCTGCAATTCCCAGACCTAAAAAAAGAATAGTTAAATCTATATAAATATATAAAACATAAATTCTTTCACAATTTGCTTTTCAAATACTTAAATACCCTACTTACCCACTACTATTTTTTCAGAATAAATATTTATTCCATTTGAAATTATATTAACAAAATAGACACCACTTGAAATATTTTGTAAAAATATTTTATTTGTTTCTTTATTTAAATCACCTTTTAATATTACTTTACTATTCATATCAATTAATTCATATTGCGAATTAATTGAATTTGTTAAACTAATATCAATATATTCTTTTGCTGGGTTTGGCTTTATTTTAAATTCTGAAATAATATTACTTACATCAGATTTAATAGGGAAAAATAAAATATAATTTGGAGAATAATTAGTGATTTTTTGACTATTAGTCGCCTTGAATCTATAATTAATAAAATTTATATTCATATTTTTATATTTATTGAGTAATGAAATTTCAAAATTATTTGAATTTTTATTTATTACATATTCGACAGTTTTTAATATACCAGATAAATTATATTCAATATAAAGTCTTGCAGAATCTATTTTATCTGAATTGTCATAAGGGTCTTTTATTATATTCACACTAAATATTAATGAATCCTTTTGTGCATTTATACTTTCAATTGGTGTAAATTCAAAATTTGGTCCTGCACCCCAAACATAATATGAAAATGGAGTTAAAAATGCAAAATCACTTGACCAAGTAGTGTACATCATACCCTTTATTTTATCATATTTCTCTTGTGCAATTCTCCAATTTCTTATATTAATTGTATTAGGCACATCATAATAAGGCGAAGACATTTGGTAAAATCCAAGTTTATTGAAAAAATTTAAGGATTTATCTGAATTACCATTCCAATTAACAATTGTAATATCTTTTGGAATTTTATTCCATATTCCTGTCAAATCACCATTGATTAAATAATAATCATTGTAAGCATTATGCAAAGAATCCACCATATCATTCCACATATATGTTTCAATATTATTATTTACTCCCTTTATTAAATTTTTACATTTTGATATATTATCTGAAAGTAAATCAGCTGGAGATAATTTACGGCTTTGGCAAGCATCGTCCCAATTCATATTTCTTATTTCATCATGACTCATCATAGTTTTTTTATAAGAATATAAATTATATAAATCTTTCATCTGCGTATTTAATAAACTATATAGTGTGTCCTCTGAAACACAAACCATCACAGAGCCATTTCCATTTTCATCACTAATAGCTGTAAAAGGATGGTAAGAACTAATATTTAATATATCTCCATTTTTGATTAATCCACCTTGTTTTATTTTAAATGTTGGAGCTTGATGATGTGGACCATAATTTGAACTCAATAATTTATCTTCAACCTTTTCAAAATCGTTTCCTTCAACCATATTTACTTTAGTTACTTTGTTCACTACACTTAAAGGTGTGCCATTTCTTCTAAGTATGTTAGTCATTCCATTATCTTTTATTTCAATATCATCTATCCAAAGTTTGCCAGAATTAGCTCCCCATACACCTATGTATAGATTAATTGAAGTATATTTTAAAGAATTAAAAACAACTTCAATTTTACGCCAATCACTTGTTTGGGGTACACTTATAGCAGTAAAAGTAATAGCTCTATAATTCCCATTATCTTCTTTGGCATAAGCAAATAATCTTAAATCATCGCCTTTAAATTTATCTGTTTTTACCCAAGCAGAAAGTACATATCCTCTATTTTTTTGAAAAGTAATTGTTTTAACAAATCTACAATTCCCTCCATCAAAATTAGTACACAAAGCTGATGCAGAGCCAGAGTGAGAAATAGATTTATCTTGAGAAACATATTGCTCATCATACCAAGACCAATCTGTAAATTTGTTGTTTCCACCAATTAGCTCAAATCCACCATTATTAAATTTTACATTAGGGTCTGGAATTAATCTTGCAGTATCACTTTCAATAATATAATCTACTGAAGTTTTTAAACCTTCTGCAAGGTTTGGGTCATTATAAAGTATCCCATCAGACCAGCCGATTCCTGCAATTCCGGGTATTATTTCAATATTTTTATCTGTGTAATATTTTTTAAATCTATTTAAACTATCAAAATAGTATTTTGGTTGGTCTTTTAAAGCATTATATTTCCAATCATTTTGTTGAATACCATTTAGCTTTCGGTAAGACATTGTATCTGCAATTTTTTCTAATTGTATCATAGCATTTGCACCACGCAAATTATGTTGAGAGAATATCCACCTATTATCATATTTAGGAAAATCTAATATATTTCCACACTTGATTTTGGGTACATTATCAAATTTAGATATAAGTTGCTCTAATGTGCTAATTCCATTTA
>JAYTXK010000400.1:0-7783 GCA_043743005.1 Ignavibacteriota bacterium | reverse complement strand
TATCAAATACAATTATGAATATGAAGTACCGGATTTTAGTAATAAAAGTAGGGATTTATCTGCTTTCAAACTACCAATCACAGATGGACAAAAGCCTATGGAAGCTCTATCAAATGAAGATAGAAAATTTCCTTTTGATTTGTATAAATTTTCGATTACTGATAAAGAATTTGAAGAAGTTGATGTTATAATTCCAAATGATAAAACATTAGTTGAAATTCCTAAAAATATTAGCTTGAGCAATGAATTTGTAACTTATAAAATTGAGTTTACATATTCAAACAACAAGTTAAATATAAAACGTGATTTTGCAATTAAAAATGATATTGTATTGCCAATTAATTTCCCTGAATTTAAAAAATCAATGGAAAGTATAATCAAAAGCGATGTAAGGCAAATTGCATTTAAAGAAAAAAAATAAAAAAATAATTTACAATCTTTGTTTGTTCTTATATTTATAGTTAATTTATATAAATAAATTAATAAAATTATAATAAATTGAGGTGAAATGTGAAAAAACTTATTCTTTTTCTGCTCTTATGTTTTAGTTTGGGGCTTTTTGCACAAACTACTCGTGAGTATTCTGTAATGCTTGAAGCTAAAGTAGAAAGCTCTCCTAAGCCGAAAATCACTATAATGTGGAATAAAAACCCTAAAGCTAATTTATATGAAGTTAGAAGGACTGACTATACCACAACTGAAACCAAAATGCTTGGGAAATTAGACACAAGTATTACTCAATATGTTGATAATAATGTAATAGCTGGAAACATATATGTGTATGAGCTAAGAGCAATTACAAATTATGCTGGCAAAAATCCGCCTCTTGAGGTTGCTGCTACTGGGTATATAACTTCAAGTGTTGGTGCAGAGCCAAGATATACTTCAGGTAAAGTATTGCTATTAGTTGATAAAACTATGAAAGAACCTTTGAAAATGGAAATATCAAGATTAATTCAAGATATGAAAAATGAAGGAATGACTGTAATTCCATATTATGTACCAAGAAGCGCAACATTCAATAAGGATTCTGTTAAATTTGTTAAGGATATTATTTTAGCTGAATACAAAAAAGATAAAAACCTTTCAACAGTTTTCCTGCTGGGTAGAGTGCCAGTAGCTTATTCAGGAAATATAAACCCAGATGCTCACCCTGATCACAAAGGTGCATGGCCCTGCGATATGTATTATGGCTCAATGGATGAAAGCTTATGGCAAGATTGGCAAGTAACTAGCTCTGGAACATCAAGAGATGAAAATAAAAATATTTCAGGTGATGGAAAATTTGATATGTCGGTTTTACCAAGTGATGCAAATATTGAATTGCAAGTTGGTAGAGTGGATATGTATAATATGCCTGCTTTTAAAGATTCAGAAACTGAGCTTTTGAGAAAATATTTAGAAAAAGATCATAATTATAGAACAGGCTTAACCAAACCCAAAAAACAAGCATTGATTTCAGATAATTTTGGTGTTTTAGGAGATGGTGAGGCTTTTGCTTCATCTGGTTGGAGAGGATTGCCACTTTTAGTTGGTAAAGATAATGTAACAACTGGTACTTGGTTTGACAAATTAGGTACAGACTCATACTTGGCTGCTTATGGCTGTGGTGGTGGGTCTTATAGTAGCTGTGGTGGAATAGGTGTAACAAATGATTTTGCTACAAAGCCAGTTAATGCTGTATTTACTATGCTTTTTGGCTCTTACTTTGGAGATTGGGATAGTCCCAATAATATTCTTAGAGCTCCTCTTGCTTCTCAACCAAATGCACTTACCTGTGCTTGGGATGGAAGACCAAATTGGTTTATGAATGATTTTGCTTTTGGCGAACAAATTGGATTTGAAGCAAATAAAGCTATGAATAATACTGGTTTCTTATATGCATATTTATTATTAAGAAAGTTTCAAGGAACTGATTACACACAAGGTGGCACTCAAGATGGAGCAGTAAATAACAGTACTAACCGATTAGTACATATAGCGCTTATGGGCGACCCTACTCTTAGATTAAATAGTTATTCTGATATTATAGTTCCTACTAACCTAAGTATAGTACAAAGAGGCTATAAAAAGATAGAACTTACTTGGCAATGTATAGGAGCTGGCTTTGAATACGAATTTGATATTTACCGCTCAATAGATTCATCTAAAGTATTCCAAAAAATAAATACTAAACCTATTACTACAACTGCATATATTGATAATATTAATTTTGCTGGAAATGTACAATATATGATTAGAAAGCGTGAATTGCAAGTTTCTCCATCAGGTTCAAGATATAACTACTCAAACGTTTTGACAAATTCTGCTACAATTCAAGATTTGACTGATGTAAATGACGCAAACTCAAATGAAACTTTCACAGTTAGCCCAACTGTTGCAAATACAAATTGCAATATTCAATATTCTCTCACAAATGAAAGTGATATAAGAATTGATGTTTTAGACCTAAGTGGTCAAATTATAAAAGAAATAGAAAATGGCTCTGCAATTAGTGGCAGTTTCAATTGGAACTTAACTAATTCTATTGGCAATAGAGTAGCACCGGGAGTTTATTTTATAAGAATGAACTATAATGGCAATACATCAAATCAAAAAATTATAGTAATGCCATAGAGATTTTCAAGTCTAATATTTATTTCAACCCTCAAGTTCCCAAAGACTTTGAGGGCTTTTTTTTGAACTTACTTTAATATTAAATAAAATTTTTTATTCTATCAATAGTTAATACGGAATAATTAACTTATTATAAATAATAGTTTGATATTTGCTTGTTAAATAATACACTTACTTATTTTACATTTTTCCTTCTTTTATTAAATTCTTTAATCTCTCAAGATAAAGTAATTCTAAAAGGTAAAGTTTTTGATTTGGAGACAAAAGAAACATTAAAAGCTGTAACAGTTAGAAATTTATCAGGAAAAGGTGGAGTTTTTACAAATAATAGTGGGGAGTTTTCTTTAAAGTGCAATCGTGGTATTAATAAAATTCGATTTTCTATGGTTGGGCATGAGTCCCAAGAAAAAGAATTTTTACTTGATAAAGACACATTCGGAATTGATATATTTCTTAATATTGCAAAGCTAACAACTGAAGATGTTATAGTATATGCCGAAGACCCAGCTACAAGGTTTATGAGAAAAGTATTAGCTCGCAAGCAATCTCAAGTTGATTCACTAAAAAGCTATACTTATACATTATACACAAAGTTTGTTGTTGCTACTGATACACTCACTGCAGGAAGAACAGATGCACAAAATGATACAACAATAAATTCAATTTTAGAGTCATATTCTAAAGGATATTACAAGACTAAAGACAATTATTTTAATGAAATTATTCAAAAAAGACAAAGTGTGAATGTGCCACCAGAGGCAAATTTTGTTTCATTTGGTACAAATATCAATGCTTATGATGACTTTGTTTCAATTTTGAACCAAGATATATATTCCCCCTTTCATAAAGATGCATTGGACTTCTACAAATATGAATTTGTAGGCTCTTTTAAGAGCGATAGAGACACAAAAATAATAAGATTGAGAGTTATTCCAAAGACAGATCAACGAAGGCTTTTTGAAGGCTTTATTAATATAGATGAAGCAAAATTAGTTCCAGTATCTATTGAGCTAATACCAAATATTGCTGTTCAATTGCCCTTTGATGCAAAATTAACTTATAATCAAGATTTTGAAGAGATAAATTCCAAATTTGTTTTACCTACTCGAATGCGAATATACGCTACTCTTAAGGCTGAATTATTTTATATTATTGCTCCAAGATTAGATGTATTAATCGAAACTGCAGCTTATGATTATGAAACTAATATTGATTTGAGTTACGATTTGTTTTCAGAAAGAAGAGTAGAAGCAAATGAAAGTGCTGATATTTTTGATTTTGAATTTTGGAAAAAAAATGAAATGTTACCCTTGAGAAAGGAAGAATTATTAGCTTATGATCAAATAAGAAAAGCAAGAGATAGCCCAGATTCGGTATCAGGTACTAATTTTTTCTCCCAATATTTAGCTCCAATTAATAGATTTTTCAATAGGTTTAATAGAGCACCATTTAGTGGCTTAGATGATTTGTTTAAGTATAATAGAGTATGGGGAACATATATTGGTTTAGGTTTGAAAAATTCCCCTATTAAAACACTGGATTTATTTGGCAATTTGGGATATAGTTTTGCAGATAATAGATTTAATTACACCACTAAAGTGGAACAATTCATAGATTCAAAGCGAAGGTATAGTATTGATATAAGTTTATTTGATAATTTAATTAGAAGAGACAAGCAATATATAATTTCAAATAGAGGTATTACATTTTTATCAGCTCTTTTTAAATCTGATTATGGAGATTACTATTATGCAAAAGGCTTTGAAGCTGGTGCTACTTTTGGGTTTGGGCAATTAATTTTTTTAAGAAGAGAAGTTTTTGTTCGTCCTTATTATTTAAGAGTTTTTTACAAAGATGAACTTGAAACTTCAGCTAATTCTAATACTAACTTTTCACTTTTTAATTGGAGTCAGCCTTTTAGGAACAATCCTAAGATAAATGACGGGAAAATGAAGTCTCTTGGTTTCCAATTAGCTTTAAATTACAACCCAGAAAAAAGAATATCAAATTTTGGACTGTTTTTACAAGGGGAATATTCTGATAATTACTTAAAAAGTGATTTTAATTTTAAGCAAATATATGGTGAAATGAATTTAAGAACCACTACTTTACCCTTGTGGAAATTAGATTTAAAATTAACTGGTGGTTATTCAGAGGGCAATGTACCGGGTCAAAGATTTTTCTCTAATGAGTCTTCAGTTGCAAATATTGTTGCTGGAGGAGCTTTGAGAGGTGCTAAAGTTAAAGAATTTTATGGTGATAGGTATGCTTGCATCTCATTTGAACATAATTTTGGTGAAGTATTCCCTGGAATGTTACGCATACCAAATATTGCTTCTTTTGGAATTGAGCTTATTACTTATGGAAATATAGCTTGGACAGACTTTTCAAAAAGTGCTTTAGATATAATTAAGTCTCAGGAATTGATTTCTAAAACTACTACTTTCACCAATGATAGATATTATTATGAAGCAGGAATTGGTCTTAATAAATTATTACTATTTTTTAGGTTTGATATTACAGCTAGAATAAGTCAAAATTCAATTCCAAGATTTATGCTTAATATTTCTGGTGCAACTGATTAGAAATTTGATTATCAATAATCTATCAAACAACAAATTTATTTTAAATCTTCTTACTTAAATTAATACAAAAAAAAATGGGACTGTTCTTTTGAACAATCCCATTTATATTTTAAGGCTACATCACAATTATTTTTGAATAATCAATTGTTTTGTATCTGTAAAGAATCCAGATTTGAATTCTACAAAGTAAGTTCCACTTCCCAAATCTTGTACTGGAATTGGCACTTCATAGCTACCTTCTTTCATCACACTACTAACTGGAATTGAAATAGCTTGACCTGCTGAATTGATAATACGTAATTCTGTATTTCCTTCCACTGCTACATTAAACTTAATCATACCACCTGCACCAGATACTGGATTAGGATTAATAGCTTGCAATTCATAAGCACCTGCATTTCCTAAAACAACTGGTCTAATTCCTGCAGCACACACTGGATTTAACTGAATTAATGTTGGGGTGGCTGTATCAAAATCAAAACATAAGTTATTGCCATCACTTAAGCTATGTGTAATAGTTGTTGAATATACTACATTTCGATTAGGATCTTTTGGCAAAGCTGCATTTGAATTTGCTGTTGTATAAGCTGGTAAGAAAGAGTTAAATCTTAAATTAACAAGTTCTCCACTACCATCTAAAGCAGCTCCACCAACTGTATTCATTGTGAATGTTATAGTTTTTTCTTGAGTTAAAGTATTAGAACTACTTGCAACAGTATTTGCATCAATATTTACTTTACCTACAAAGTCCTTACCAACTGCTAACGAATACTTATTTGCATCTGCCATTGCAGTTTTATCCAATATAGCACCCAAGAATGTACCAAAATATTTGATTTTAACATCAAAAGTAGTTACATTAGCTTTAGCTATTGTTGCTCCTGTATTGAATTTAATTATATATCCAACTTGTTGTTGTACATCTATTTTTGATGCTACTATTGGCATAATTTGATTACTAGTTACATTATACATTGCACTTGTTGTACTACCTTTAAAGCTATATGAGTCAATATCAAAATCAATACTTTGATTGTTGTTACCCACTTTCATATCACTTGTAAATGTTAATTGTACTGTACGTTTTGCTAAGTCTGCTGTTGGTGCAAAAGTTAAAGTAATTGTACGTGATGAATTAGGGAATAATGTTGCTGCAGTAGGAGTTCCACCATCAAAAGTTAAATATTGTGGGTTACTCAAAGCAAAATTTGAAAGATTATACTTTGTGTTTATATCCGTGCTGGTGCTGGTATTGCTTATTACTAAATTAATTTTAACTGGACTGCCAACACAAGTTGATTTACTTTCAGTTGCTGTTGCTATAGTTTGTATAAAACCTGAACCTGACCAAAGTGAATTTGTGTTTGAATTTGCTGGATCTGCATCACATACAACATCCATTTGAGATGTAACTGATGATATACTTTGTGCAACAAATTCTGCATCTTTAATTAATAAAGTATCACCAGGAGCTAACTTATAAGGTTTCAAAGCTGAAATACTAAGTTTATTACCTTTTTCATCTAAAATACTTTTACCATCATATCTAAATCCATTAGTTCCAAATAAAGCTATATTACTTGATATTTCATTATTAGTATTTAGGCTTGTAATTGTTACTGTATCTCCATATATCCAGCCATTTGTATTGGTTGTTTTTTCTGGATTGTATATCAAAACATCATTTTTAGTTGGGTTTGCATTATCTTTTACTATTGTTCTGCCAAAGTTTACTACTGAAGTAATCATAAGTCTTGGAACAATACCAACACCTTGAACTGTACAAATAACACCCGCAATATTTGCTTGATTTCCAAAAGTAATTTCTACTTTATGAGGACCAGTTGTTTTTGGTTGGAAAGATATTTTTTTAGATACTGAACTTGCTGGAGGTACTATAATTGAAGTATATACACTGCTAATATTAGATAATGGAGAACCATCTTCTAACATAAATTCTTTAGCATCTCCCAATTTTCCTTCACTGATTGAAATATTATCAACTGTAACTGCTAAGGTACCAGAATTTACCAATGTAAATACATCATCTCCATTTACATCTTTACCCATAGTTCCTGCAACTGGGAAACTTGGTCTATCTATTTTATGTTCTCCCCAATCATAACTATTCACTTTCAAAGCAGATTTTATACCGACACCTTCTATTATACAAAGGCTATCTGTAATTCGTGCATCTGAACTAAATATAATTGTATCTTTATATTTACCCTGTATTGTAGGTTTGAAATAAACAGTAAAGTCTTTAGTTTTTCCTGCACCTATTACCAAAGGATTAGCTTTTGATAAGTTTGGAAATTGTGTAGGTAAATCTGTTGTAAATTCTGGATTACGCAAAGTAGTAAAGCCAGTAATTGCTAATACAGCTCCTTTGGAAGTATTTGTTATGCGTAAAGTTTTATTTTGTTTATTTTTGTCATCAACATTTACAGTACCAAAATCATAATCATCTACTAAAATTTCAGGTTCGCCTATACCTGCTTTTACTTCCACTCTGTAATCAAATTGACAAGTATCGCCTACTCCTAAAGAATCCATAAATACTACGGCACCTGAATTTAATA
>JAYTXK010000399.1:0-2164 GCA_043743005.1 Ignavibacteriota bacterium | reverse complement strand
ATCAAGTGATGGTTTGGTTTGTAATTTTAATTATTCAAATTATATTGAACAAAATGGAATTGATGTTTTTGTCTCAAAAAACAAAATAAATTACATAATTACACCATTTAGTAAAAATAAATCATTTGAATATAAAAGATTAAAGTTAAATTGCTATTGGAAAAATAATTATTTTGTAGTAAACTTTTTATCTCCTTTAAATGATAAAAATTCAAATGGGTTTATTTTTAGTAATTCAAATTTAATGTATAAATCAAAAAGTCCTTTAAATAAATGGGAAAAAGGATTTGATTCAATAGCAGTTTGGAAAATAATTTTATGAATTTTTTAATAGTTGAAGATTCTCCTGCAATGAGGAGAGTAATTATAAGAGCAATTTCTATTTTAGGTAATTCAGAAACTTATGAAGCTAATGATGGAGTTGAAGCATTAAGTGTTTTAGATAGCCATGAAATAGATTTTGTAATTACTGATTGGTTAATGCCTAATATGGATGGTATAGAGTTAATTAATAAAATCCGTAAAAGTAATAACAATGCTGATATTCCAATTTTAATGATAACCACCAAATCTACTAAAGAAGATTTATTATTAGCATTTCACAATAAAGTTGATGATTATATTGTAAAACCAATAAATACTGAGATTATACATAAAAAAATTAAAAGTATTTTAGAAAGAAAAAGAGCAAAATAAATAAAATAATATTTTATTTATAAAGATTTCTATCATATAAAAAAAGACTGTTCTTTTAAAACAGTCTTCTTAAATTTATATAATTTTATAAAAATCAAATAAACAGATTTTATTGCCAATCAACCAGAAATGAAAATCTCATTGTGTTTGCCAAAGGGCTATTAGATTCAACTGGGTTGATAAAACTAAAATCAATTCTAAATATATCATACTTTACTCCAGCACCGAAATTCCAAAATTTTCTGTTTCCTAAAGTTGGAGGCTCTGTAAAATAACCAGCTCTAAGTGCAACTATACCTTCATACAAATATTCCATTCCAAGAGAAAATTCAATTCCTTGATTTTGCCAAGCAGTAACAAATGAACGAGGGATTGTATGTGAACCAATACTATCTCTTTTTACTAATAGCTTTGCAAAATCAAAAGCAAATTTCAAATCGTTAAATTCATCTTTGACTACTGTATAAGCAGCACCCATTCTAAGCATAGTTGGTAGTGGGTCAGATTCTTTGATATAAGTCATTTTAGGACCTACATTTTGTAGATTTATACCCAGAGAAAGATGATCTTCCAAATCCAAACCTAATATTTGTAAGTTTTTAGGTTTGTAAAGTACTCCCAAATCAAATCCTGCACTAACACCAGCACCACTTGTGCCTTTGTCTGAACCAGAAGTAGGAGTAAGATTAGATTGAATATATCTCAATTGGAAACCAACTCCAAGATCGGGAGCAACAATTGTTCCATAAGCCAAACCAAGTGAGAACTCATTTGAAATAAATTTACCTAATACTTGACCGTTTTCGGCAGTACGAGTAAATTCACCTAAGTTCATAAAAATCATATTAAGAGCAACTGTACCATCCATTTCGGGGATATGTTGCCCAATAGTACCATAGCTATAATACAAATCAGCATTAAATTGAGGTAACCAAGGAGAAAATGACAAAGCAACTTGTCTATAAGGCTTTTGAGCTTTTCCATCTTCTTTATTAATTCCAGATTTAAAATAATCTAAAAATCCCAGCCCTCCAGGGTTCCAATATATAGCGTTAATATCATCAGCTATTGCAACTCCAGTTTCACCCATACCACTTGCTCTTGCATCTGGAGCAATAGTTAAAAAAGGTACTGATGAGCCACCAGCTTGTGCAAAAACATTTCCTTTACCTAATGCTAATGTTAGTATCAAAAGCAAAAACGCTTTTTTTCCAAAATCCATCTAAAAAGCCTCCAAGAGATTTTTATTTTTTTTAAAATTTAATTTTCAAATTTAAGTAATCATTTCAAAAATGATACCAATAAATATTATTTATGATAAAATTATTTTTGAATTATTGCGAAAGCCCCTCTAATTGAGCTATTGCCATCTTTGTTTATAATTTCAACTTGAAAAGGGTAGTAGCCACTTGGCAAAATATTGCCAAAGTTATCCTTTCCATCCCAAAATACATCAGAAGATAGTGCT
>JAYTXK010000398.1:0-13781 GCA_043743005.1 Ignavibacteriota bacterium | reverse complement strand
TTTGTAGAGTTGACGCAACTATATTGCTATCTAAAGTAAGTTTTTTTGATAGTGAAAGTGAATTTAAATTTTGTAAAAGTATTATAGATTCCATAATTTAAAATTAATCAATAGATTTTATCCACCAAGCAATTGTTTCATTTCTATAACTTCTTTTTTAAAAATAGGTAGATTTTTAGTAAAGAATTTTTTATCAATATCCATTTGTTTCCAAATATCTTTGTTTAAAGTAGGAATTAAATCTGTAGCCGAATCTCCAATTCTTAACATTGAAGCAGAAACCATAGCAAGATGAACTATTGTAGAATAAGAATGGAATTTACCATCAGGCAAGCCTGAATATTGATACTCAAACATTGTACAAAAATCTTTAGGTAGTTTCCATTTTTCAGCAAGCAATTGTGCTATTAATGAATGTGTGATACCTAATACTGCTTTTTCAACATCTCTTAATTTCATTTTTTTCATTTTACCAGCAACTACTACTTTTGAATATAATTCAGGAACTCCAATTAAGAAAAATAATTTACCAATTCCATGAATAATCCCAGCAACAAACAAATCTTCAGGGTTTGGCAGTCCGAGTTCTTTTGCAATATTTCTACTAATAGAACCAACACCAAACGAATATTCCCACAAGTCAGAAGGTTTCAAACCCTCCATTTCTTTTGCACCAGAAAAAAGTTTCATAATAGCTAATGCTAATACAATCGCTTTTATTTCTTTAGTTCCAATAATAAATATTGCATCTTGAATAGAAGTAACTTTACGCAAATTACCATATATAGCAGAATTTGATACTTTCAATACTTTTACTGCAGAAGATTGATCTTGAGAGATTACATCTGCAATATCTGAAGCACTGCACATAGGATTAGCCATAGCAGCTGTTAATGCTGTATAAATAGTTGGCAATGTTGGAAAATCATTAACTCTTGCCATTATATTCTTTAGGATATTATCCCTGTTCTGTTCTGCTATGCTCATTTGTCGCTATATTTATAACCGCAGCATTAAATAAATCTAATTCAATAGGTAAAGAACACTCAAAGTCCATTAATGATTCTAAAAACTGCTTTGCAACAGTTAATTCCTCAGGTGATAATTCAACATTATCTTCAATTCCATCAATCAAAACACCAGCAATATTCCAAGTTATAAATATTCTTTTATGTCTTTCACTTAATTCCATACCTCTGGCAAACATTAATGCTCCTTGCCTATTTTTAATATCTTCGGCGAGGATCATTCCATCTATTATTTCGTCAATTTTAACGTAACTGGACATTTAGAGTAAATATTTATAAAACAAAACTAAAATTGAACAACAAATATAACAAAAATTCTTTTTATTATATTGAAATTTCTTTTTTTAGGCCTAAATTATGTATTAAAACAAACAATATTATTAATTATTTTTAATATTATCAAACAATTCAAAATACAATTTATGCCCTTTTTGAGCATAATTAGCAAAATAACCTGTGTACCATTGGCAAAGTGATGCTCCATTCTGTATTGATTCTTCAATATCAAAACTATTTTCAATGCCACCTGTTCTTATCAAGTGAAATTCTTGATTTAAAGATTTAGATTTCAAATGTTTTGAAGCAACTTTGATTAAATTTAAAGACTTATCTTTAATCACTCTACCACTTATTCCACCACCAAAATTAGAAGTAAAATATTCATATATATTTTTATCTTTATCTGATATTTGTAAAGCTAAATTTTTATAATCGGTCGAAGTGTTGCCTAAGTTTAGCCCATCAAAATTTAAATCCAACATTATATCAATCATCGCTGGAATTAATTCAGGATTTGTATCATTTGAAAGTTTTAAAATCAAAGGTAAATTTCGCTTTCTTTTCGATAAAAAATGCTTACTAATATATTCTAATCTTTTGATTAAATCTTGGTCTAAGCTATCTTTATCTATAGAATGATGACCATCAGCTACATTAGGACAACTTTCATTCAATTCAATAAAATCCACATTTGCAAGTTCATACATTGTCATTCCTTCAATCAGCAAATCTAATGCTTCTTTTGAATTTGAATTTCCTGTAATAGAAACACTTGCTCCAATTGGACAAGATTTTATCTTTTGAATTTTTGAAATTCTTTTTGCTACTAATTTATGACTTTCATTTGGTAGCCCCATCCAATTTGATGCAGAACCAGAATTAGGATATGGTGCAAATGGTAAATAAATCCCGTCTTTAATATTACCATTTCTTAGCTCAGCAGTAGTAGTTCCAAATAAATAAGCACCTGCACCTTGATTAGCAACAACATTATAGCCATAACCATTTTTAAACATTCCAGCTGCATTAAAAATTGGAACATTAAATTCTATATCCCAAAGCTTTATTGAATTGCCTTCAATTACTTGCTTAATTGGCTTTTCTTCAAAATAGTTGTTTAAAAAATTAAGTTTTTCTCTTGAATAAAGTTTAATAAGAAATTTTGGAGAAAGCCACATTAAATGAGGTCTTAAGATAGATTCAAACTTTGCAATTAATTCTGATTTTGACATTTTTGTTTTTTTTATTTTCTTTTAATACAAAATTAACAAATTTATTTAGAACTAATTTTTAACTTTTTGTATTTTTGAAAAATATTATTACATAGACGTTCGTAATTTGTTTTTTATATTTGATATATAAAAAAAACATTTTTAAGAAAAACTTTATTAAATTGAAAGATTAAAATGATTGAAGATATTAAATCACTAAAAGCTAAAGTAGAAATTGACTTGCCTAATATTAAAACTCTTTATGATTTAGAGAATTTTAGAATTAAATATTTGGTTAAAAAAGGTGAGTTACAATCTCTATTAGAAAGAATGAAAGATGTTCCTAAAGAGCAAAAGAAAGATATTGGTATAGAACTTAATCAAGTTAAAAAATTTATAGAGCTTGAATTTGATAATTTAAAAGATAGGCTTGAATCTGATAGTGATGGTAGTATTGATATTGATCTTACATTGCCCGGCAGAAGAAAAAGTGGTGGATCTTTGCACCCAATTCAGCAAGTATTAAATCAAATGGTTTCAATATTTGCCAAACTTGGCTTTTCTGTAGCAGTTGGACCTGAAATTGAAGATGAATATCATAATTTTGATGCTGCTAATTTTGCACCTGAGCACCCAGCACGTGATATGCAAGATACTTTCTTTATTAAAGGTGACTCTAATTACCTACTTCGCACTCATACTACTCCAATGCAAGTGAGGGTAATGCAAAGTCAAAAACCACCTATTCGAACAATTATGCCCGGGAGAGTTTATAGAAATGAAGCTATTTCTGCTCGTTCTCTTGCCGAATTTCATCAAATCGAAGGGATTTACATTGATAAAAATGTTACTTTTGCTCAGCTGAAAGGAACTATGATGCTCTTTGCAAAAGAAATGTATGGAGAAAATTCTAAATTTAGATTTAGACCTTCATATTTCCCATTCACTGAGCCAAGTGCCGAAATGGATATTACTTGCTTTTTGTGCAACGGTAAGGGCTGTAGAATTTGTAAATATCAAGGTTGGTTGGAGATAGCTGGCTGTGGTATGATTCACCCAAATATGTTACGAAATTCTGATATTGATCCTGAAGAATATTCTGGTTATGCTTTTGGATTTGGTATTGAGAGAGTAACAATGCTAAAAACTGGAATAGATGATATTCGCTTGCTTTATGAAAATGATGTACGTTTTTTAGAACAATTTTAAGATTATGGAATTTCAAAATATACTTCAATGGTCTGTTTCACCAACTTTGCTTTCACTTGGGTTTATACAAGTGCGTTGGTATGGATTGCTCTTTGCCCTTAGTTTTATCATTGGATACCAAATTATGCTTTGGGTATTTACAAGCGAAGGCAAAAGCGAAAAAGATTTGGAATCTCTTACTTTTACAATGATACTTGGAACGGTATTAGGTGCAAGGCTTGGGCATTGTTTATTTTATGCCCCTGAATATTATCTTAGTCACCCTCTTGATATAATAAAAGTTTGGGAAGGTGGGCTTGCAAGTCATGGAGCTGCAATTGGTATTCTTTTTGCATTATTTCTTTATGTTAGAAAAGCTAAAGATATAACTTATCTTTGGATACTTGATAGAATTGTAATGGTTGTTGCTTTATCAGGGTTTTTGATTAGAACTGGTAATTTTTTAAATTCTGAAATTCTTGGTAAAACAACTTCGGTAGAATGGGCAGTTGTATTTACAAGAGTTGATATGATACCTCGCCACCCTGCACAAATGTATGAAGCAATTGGTTGTATTTTTATTTTCATTTATTTATTTTTCAATTACAAATCAAAAAAAGCATTATTAAAACCTGGTTCCAACTTTGGAGCATTTTTAACTCTTATTTTTGGATTAAGATTTGTATGGGAAATGTTCAAAGAAAATCAAGTAGCTTTTGAATCAACTATGCCATTTAATATGGGGCAGTTACTATCGATTCCTTTGGTAATTGCAGGTATTTACTTTTGGTTTTTTTACAAAGCAAGAAAATAATAATTTTATTTGATTTTCCCTGCAATTTATAAATTTCAATGATTGCATTATTTACAAATCTACAACAATATCAATAAATTCTTGCATAATTATAGCTGTAGCTCCCCATAATTTTGTTTTAGGATGTATATTCCAATATGGTACTTCCACATCTAAGCCATTGATATTTTTAGTTTCTTTGAAAAAATATTCAGATGATAAAAATTTATTAAATTCTATGGTAAAAACTTCTTGCACTTCATTTTCGCTTAATATAAAATCTGTTATTTTATCTGAAAAAGCTACAATTGGTGTGATTAATGAATTTGATGGAGGTACTAAAAGTGGTGATAAGTTACCAATTACATTTATCTTTTCAGAATTTATACCTACCTCTTCTTTTGTTTCTCTTAATGCCGTTTCTATAATTGATTCACCTTCGTCTTGCCTACCACCCGGAAATGAAATTTGTCCACTATGGCTATTTAGTTTTTCACTTCTTAAAGTAAATAAGATTTCAAAACCATTATTACTTGGCATCATTAATAGCAAAACTGCACTATTTTTGGCATCTTTGCTTGGTTTGAAATTCCTAAATTGAGTACCTTTATAAATAGGTGCCATTTTAAGATGTGAATCAAAACCGGGTAAGTCAAACTTTAGCCTCGTCTCTAATTTTGGAACAATCTCACTTAGTAAGAATTTATTTTGCATTGTTTTTTTTAATTTTCATATTTATATAAATCAAAATTATAATTTTTTTAATTTTATATTAGCATTATATTAATTAATAAAACTCAATTAGAATAAAATCATAGTTTGTAAAACATATATTTATAATTTAATTTATATAGAATGAAATAATATCTTTCAAAAAATAAATAATTTTTGTAATTTGGATTTAAATATTATTTAAAGGTAAAAATATGAGTGGAAGAAGAGGATTTGTAAAACAAATGGCTAGCGTACTTGGTGGATTTGCAATCGCAAGTAGCATTGATATGAGTTTGAAAGATGGCTTAATTGCTGCTGAAAGTAAAGCTAATCACCTTACTCCACCTGAATTTGCCAAAGATGAAGAATTTTGGTACTGGATAAGAGAATCTTATACGGTTTCCCCTCATTTGATAAATTTAAATAATGGTGGAGTTGCTCCACAGCCAAAAGTTACTCAAGATGCTCAAGATAAATACAATCGTATGTGCAATGAAGGACCATCATATTACATGTGGCGTATCTTAGATGCTGGTAGAGAGCCACTTAGGGAAAATCTTGCAGAACTTGCAGGTTGCTCGGCAGAGGAAATTGCTATAAATAGAAACTCAACTGAAGGCTTAAATACTATAATATTTGGTTTAAATCTAAAAGCTGGAGATGAAGTAGTACTTTCAAAACAAGGCTATCCAAATATGATAAATGCTTGGAAGCAAAGAGAAAAAAGAGATGGTGTAAAATTAGTTTGGTTAAATTTTGATTTGCCACAAGAAGATGATGCATACTTTTTGGAAAGATATGTAGCAGCATTTACTGATAAAACAAAAGTTGTTCATATTACTCACATGATAAATTGGACTGGTCAAGTAAAGCCTGTTGCAAAAATAGCAGATGAAGCTCATAAAAGAAATATTGATGTAATTTGTGATGGTGCACATTCATTTGCTCTAATGGATTATAAAATTCCAGATTTGCATTGTGATTACTTTGCTACAAGCCTTCACAAATGGATGTCTGCTCCTTTTGGTAGTGGCTTGATGTACATCAAAAAAGATAAAATAAAAGATGTTTGGGCTTTACTCTCTAACGACAAGCCAGACGGAGATAATATTAGAAAATTTGAATCACTAGGCACTCGCTCATTTGCAAGTGAAATGGCAATTGGTTATTCACTGGATTTCCATAATATGATTGGTACTGCTCGCAAACAAGCCAGACTTCATTTTCTAAAAAATTACTGGGCTGAAAAAGTAAAAGATATTCCAAAAGTTAAATTAAATACTTCACTTGACCCTAAATTTGCTTGTGCAATAGGAAATTTTTCAATTCAAGGAATGGAACCTGGTGATATAGATAATAAGTTGCTTACAAAATATAAAATCCATACTGTAGGTATAAATTGGGAAAATATACATGGGGTGAGAGTAACTCCAAATGTATATACTTCACTAAAAGACTTAGATAAATTAGTAAGAGGTATTGAAGATATAGCCAAAAATGGAACAAAAATTTGATTTAATGTTCCATTTTTAAACTAATTAATCATTTTAACTTATATAATAAATTAGAAATCGTCATTTCCACCGCCACCATTGTTGTCGCTAGGTTTGCGTTTTTCTTTTGTTTTTGTAATATCGTTAATCTTGTATGAAATTCCAAGACTAATTAGCTTGTAATCTCTATAAAAATTAGCAGAGCTTTCAAATCCTGGTCCTTTTGATTGACCACCAAACTTCATTGTATTAAATAAATCTGTCCAGCGAAGTGAAACTGACAACTTTTTGTCTAAAAATTCTTTTCTAAATCCTAAGTCAGACATAAAGAATGCGTTTCTTGTACCTTGCACTGATACAACTGGTGAAGAATAGTTTAACATAAATTGCATATTAATTTCTTCCCATATTGTTGCTGTACTCATTAGCTTTGCAGACCAGCCAAAAGCATCATTTTTGTATGAAACATTATTATAGTTACCTTCAGCTTTTTGTTGAAAAAGTGAAACATCTAAGTTGTTTCTCCAAGTTTTAATTGGTTCATAACTTGTATTAAATTGGAAACCATAAGATTGACCTGTAGCCATATTAACTGGTTTCAACACTAATATATTACTGCCCAGAGTAGTATCTCTTTCAGCAAATCTTCCATTTATAACATCACTAGTATGTCTATAAAAAACATCAATATTCACAGTTAGATTATCCATAGTTTTCAAATACCCTACTTCAAATGAATTAATATATTCAGGAGTAAGTTTTGCATTTCCTGTTCTCCAATTTATAGGGTCAGATTTATCAATAAATGGATTTAGTTCATTCATACGAGGTCTATTAATTCGTCGGCTATAAGTCATTTGATATTGTTCAAAGTCGCTAATTTTATAGCTCATATTAATATTTGGGAAAAAGTCAATATATGACCTATCATAATTATCACTTGTGTTTGTAATTTCAGCAACTGAAGTATGTGTATGCTCCATTCTCATACCAAACATATAATCAATTCCTATTAATTTGCTTGTAAAAGTAGAGTATGCCCCAATCACGGTTTCAGAATACTTTGCATGATTAGACGCAATACTATCTCTAATTAAAGGAGCAGTTGGACTAATTGAGTTGCTTGTATCAACATTGAAATTAGCTGCTACTTCCTTGTTTGTCAGCTTTAATCCACCTTCAATTTTAGTAAAATCACTAAGTGGTTTGACATAATCCATTTGAGAAATTAATGTTTTTGACTTAATATCAGTAATATTGTTTAGTTTTGAAATTGGTAAATTTAAATTTATAGTATTATTTAGATTGTAAATTTGATTTTGGTTCAAAAAATCATTTGTAAAATTATTAATTGCATAGTAATTATCCCAAGTGAGTTCATGACCCTTTGAAAATTGGTTATAATAATTGGCAGAGTAATCTTGAGAAATTGTAGGGTTTTCTGTGTATCCTCTAAAATAATAAAGGCTGTCTAATTGTTTCACAGGACTTAAAATTTCATTTCTTGTATCTTCATATTCTTTCTCTTCAAATTTTCTTGTAGAAGCAGCAAGTGTAAGAGTATGAACTTTGCTAAAACTAAGTTCTGCACCTAATTTCCCACCATAACCACTACCATTTTTGTATCTACCACCAAATTTATTTAAGTAAATTGCAGAATCTGGATTAAATGAATTATCTTGTTTTCTCAAAAATGTAGATCTTTGAATATCTATATGTCTTAAATTGTGAGAAACATTATAATCTAAATTAGTAAATAAGTTTATAAATCCATCTCTATAATTCAAATTAGTAGAGGCATTATAATTATCAAAAGTAGAAACATTTGTATTAACTATACCGTTTAATCCCTGCTTCAATTCTCTTTTTGTAATGATATTAATTACTCCACTCATTCCTTCAGCATCATATTTTGAAGTTGGGTTTGTAATTACTTCAATTCTATCAATTGCATTGGCAGGAATTTGAGCTAAGATTGTGCTTAAATTTCCCATAATTCCAGCAGGGCGACCGTCAATTAATATATTAACGTTAGTACTACCTCTCAAACTAATATTCCCATCAACGTCCACATCAACTGCAGGTACATTTCTTAGAATATCGAGAGAGCTTCCACCAGTTCCAACTAAATTTTTATCTACATTAAATACTTTTTTACCAGCACTATATTCTATAGCTTGCCTTTCAGCAGTTACAACAACTGCATCAGTAACATTGTTGCCTGTACTTATTTGAATATCACCAAAATTTTGATTAGAATTTTGTTTGTTTATCGTAAATGAATCTGTGAAATAAGGAGAATATCCTACATAAGTAACTTTTAATATGTACTTGCCATAAGGCACAGCTGCCAGAGCAAAACTACCCTTTTCATCACTTAAAGTACCACGGACCAGAGAAGAATCTTTTTCTTTTAGTAAAATTACATTAGCAGAAATAATATTTGAACCAGCTGACTTATCAATTAGTTTACCACTTATTTTTCCGCCTTTTGGCTCTTGGATTTGAGGATTTGGCTGAGCATTTAAATTTAGATTTGAAAAAACAATAATGTAATTAAAAGCGAGTAAAAGTAAAGTTGCTTGAATCTTTGACATTAAAAATATCTCATTTTTGGGAATTTGTAATTAAGTATTGCTTTAAGACTATTTTTATATGTTATTATTATTTAAAATTTGATTAGAATTTCAAAATCAAACAGTTTATCTCATTTGACAACTAAAAAATGAAAAAAATTTTATTTCCACAGTAAAAAAGGAAAAGTGGGAAACTATGTTTACAAAGTGATTTTGATTCTAACTAAATTGAAGTATAAATTATTTTTAAATGAGAATTTTATGCAAAGACCAGATTGGGATCAATTATATATTACAATGTCTTATCTTGTTGGAATGCGTTCAAAAGATGGACATACTCACGTAGGCTCTGCTATTTGCGATGCTGATAATGTATTAGTTTCAACTGGATATAATTCACTTCCTCGTAGCATTGATGTTGATGAGGCAGAAACTCGCCTATCGAGAGAAGGAGGCGAAAAATACTTTTGGATAGAACATGCAGAAAGAAATGCAATTTATAATGCTGCACGAAGAGGAACTATTCTAAAAGGTTGTAAAATTTATGTACCTTGGCTACCTTGTACTGATTGTGCAAGAGGAATTATCCAAACAGGCATTGCAGAAGCTATTATTCATCAAAATGGTCAAGATTTTTATGATAGAGATACAAACGGCAAATGGATAGAACAGCATAAAAGAACAATTAAAATGTTTGAAGAATCTGGAGTGAAACTAAGATTTGTTACTTGCAATATAGTAATGCCTGAAATTTATATGAATGGAATTTTACATAATGCAATTGAACAGCTAAATAAAGATATAATAGCTTAAGATTTTTAAGCTAAAAAAATATAAAGTTTGTTTTATATTTTAATTATATTTATTTTGTATTATCCAATTATCGGAAAATCAAAATGAAATCAAAGGTTACATATATTGTTGCTGCAATTGCTTTTGTAATTGCAATTATTCCTATTAAGACATATTCAATACCAGATAGAAATACTTGTATGTGTAACTATTGGGAAGGGTATAATTCAATCTTTAAACCTGAATATAATAGGTTTCAATGGAATCCTGATTCTGTAATGATAGACACTTGCATATCCTCTCTAACCTATGCACAAATTTTTGCATTTAAGGGTGCAACTATACAATTCAAAAATATAAATCCATTTAAAAATAAAAATATTGAACTCAATAAATATTATAACTTAGCTGATTTAGATTCAAGTAGCTATCCTTTGTTATTTAAACAATTTTTGGATTTTAAAGATAAATTTGGAAACTTTACGATTCAAGCATTTTCTAACTCTCAAACATATCAAGTAGCTACAGATAGATTTATTAGTTTTTTAACATTAAATCTCACTTTTGATAATTATGTTCAAGTTGAATTAGTAATAAAGAAATTAAAAGAAATCACTCCTCAAGTTAATAGTTCTTTATCTTTGGAATTATCTTTTGGTACAGGAGTTAGTATTGATGAGGCGCTTCCAAATATTGATCATTATATTACATTATATGGAAAGACTATCCATTTTTGGGAGCCATTGCTAAACAAACTTAGAATATATGATTCCATTGGTAGAGAGCTTTATTATGATATTGAGAATAAAAATACATTTAGTATGGAAGCATTTGAAAGTGGTGCTTATTATATCCATTTAGAATTAAATAATCAAACTTATATTCAGCATATTATTTTGGAAAAGTGATGAAAAGTAAATTAGAAAGTTTAAGCTAAATTCGACTTAGAATATTACTTAATTTATAATATAATTGATTATAATACCTGCTATACCCAAATCATAAATTTTAATTTTTAAAAAGTTTATTAATTTATATTTGTGTAATTCATATTTTATTTATAAATTGTTTTTTTTTAAAACATTTGAGGGCAAAATGAAATTTAGTTTTCTATCTTTAATACAATCAATTGTTGTAGGTTTGTTTCTAATTATTGGGTTTGCTTTGTTAACAGGCAACTATTATGTAGTGCCTACTCTTCCAATTATTGCCATGGTTTCTGGATATATAATAAGTGGAGTTGTTGTAGGACTTTTATCCAAAGGAATTACAATATTAGAGCCTGGTATTGGAGCTATTATTATTTCAATTGTTATTTACATTTTATTTCCACATATAGGTATTAAAGCTTTTGCTGGTTTGAAAGATGCAGATTGGTTAATTATATTGCTCAATAGTGTTGTTTTGACTTTTATTGGTGCTTGGCTTGGTGAAAAGCTTCAAAATGGAATAATTAGTTCTCGTGAAATTCAAGAAAATTCTAAATTTGATTGGAGCTGGGTAATTGCTGGGTCTATTTTAGGTATCACTGTTAGCTTATTAGTAGTAAACTTGGTTGGTTTAGATATGCACTTTGCAATATTAGGTTTAGACCCTGCAATGTATTTTATACCTTACTTTCTCATTTTGTTTGGAGTAGGTATTATTGTTGGTTGGATGTCTCCGGGTGTTACTATTCTCGAATCTGCTCTTGCTGGATTTATTACTTTGAATTACAATATTACTATTGTACATCTTACTTTACAAACTTTGACTCCTTTATATATTATTTTAGGTTTAATTTTAGGCTTAATTGTTACTTATCTGGGTGCTTGGCTTGGTGAAATCATTCAAGCTAAAAGAGAAGGCAAATTAAAACCTAATAATGCTGAATAATTGAATTTTTAAAAAGGCTACATTAAAAAGTAGCCTTTTCGTTTTATTTACAAAGTTAATAGATAAAAAGTTTGTTTTATATATTAGTTTTATTTATTTTGTACTATCATATTATTGGAAAATCAAAATGAAAACTAAGTTTATATTTATATACTGCATAATTGCTTTTGCAATTGCAATCATTCCTCAAAAATCTTTTTCTATTCCAGAAAGAAATACTTGCTTGTGTAACTATTGGGAAGGTTATAATTCAATTTTTAAACCTAAATATAAAAAGCGTGATTTCAATCCTGATTCAGTAATGATTGATACTTGCAAAGCCTCTGCAACTTATGCTCAAACTTTTGCATTTAAGGGTGCTTCTATACAATTTAAAAACATCAACCCATTTAAAAATAAAAAGTTTGAATTTAATAAATATTATAACTTAGCTGATTTAGATTCAAGTAGCTATCCTTTGTTATTTAAACAATTTTTGGATTTAAAAGATAAATTTGGAAACTTTACGATTCAAGCATTTTCAGACCAACAGACATATCAAGTTGCTACAGATAGATTTATAAGTTTTTTATCATTAAATCTCACTTTTGATAATTATGTTCAAGTTGACTTAGTAAAAATGAAATTAAAAGAAATAACTCCTCAAGTTAATAGCACTTTTGAAGTACGCATTAGACATTTAAATTCTATAACTTCAGAGCCTCCAACTATTGATCAGTATATATCACTATATGGAAAGACTCTATATTTTCGGGAGCCATTACTTAACAAACTTAGAATTTACGATTCGATGGGTAGAGAGCTTTATTATGATATTGAGAATAAAAATACATTTAGTATGGAATCTTTTGAGAGTGGTGCTTATTATATCCATTTAGAATCAAATAACGAAACCTATGTGCAACATATTCTATTAATTAAATAATGAAATCAAAAATAATATTTATATTTGCATATATACTAATACCACATATTTTAATATTGCTTTTTGTTAATTTTTTTGGTAATACAACTGGATATTATAAAAGCATATTCAACCTTTTATCAGTTCAAGCAATTTCAATATTTATGATGTATAAATACAAAGATGGATTTGAACCATTTCTTAATTCTGAGAGAAAGTTTGGAGTAAATCTGGGAATTTTTACATTTATTATTGCCATTCAAGTAATTGCAGGAACTTTGATGTGTATGATAAGAGTTTAAATTTGAATCATAATTATTTTGAAAACTTTTAGTCAAGACACTTTCCTTCCTTTTATTAATTTTTGTCTAATTCATACTTAATATAAAATAATATGCTTTTTAAATCGTTAAGCTAAAATTGTTATAAAAGATAATCTAAATTTATTATGTATATTGACTTAGTAGCACCCAAAATTGCTCCAAAATCTATTCCTGACCTTAATTTCTTAGATAATAAACGTAAAGTTTATATTGAGACTTATGGCTGCCAAATGAATACAGCCGATTCTGAAATAGTAGCTTCAATTATGCAAGGAAAAGGGTATGGTATTACTGATACTGCTGATAATGCAGATGTAATATTATTAAATACATGTTCAATTAGAGATAATGCTGAAAAGAAAATTTTTTATAGATTAAATCATTTGAAATTATACAAAAAGAAAAACTATCGCCTTGTAGTTGGTATTATTGGATGTATGGCAGAAAGATTAAAAAGTAAGTTGATTGGAGAAAGGGATTTAGTTAGTATTGTAGTTGGTCCTGATGAGTATAGAAATCTTCCTGCTCTTTGCGATCAAGCATTTAAAGGCGAACAAGGAATAGCAGTAGAGCTTAGCAAAGTTGAAACTTATGATGATATTACT
>JAYTXK010000397.1:0-3566 GCA_043743005.1 Ignavibacteriota bacterium | reverse complement strand
ATTATGGAATTACTTATGCTGTTTTGATAATGACTTTTTTAACTATGCATGAATTTGGTCATTATTTTGCTTCTAAATATCATAAAGTAGATGTAACCTTACCATTTTATATACCTATTCCACCAATGCCATTTATTCCATTAAGTTTTGGTACAATGGGGGCAGTAATTAAAATTAGAGAGCAAATTCCAACAAGAAAGGCACTTTTTGATATTGGAATAGCAGGACCACTTGCTGGGTTTGTTGCTTGTATTGGGTTCTTAATTTATGGGCTTTACACTTTACCTGGATTTGAATATTTAATTAATATTCATCCTGAAATTGTAAAAAATGGACTTTCTACAAAAAACCTATTCTTTGGTGATACAATACTTTATTCAATGATGAGTAAGCTATTTGCTAATCCCAAAGGATTTTTGCCACCTATGAACGAAATTTATCACTATCCATTTTTATGTGTAGGCTGGTTTGGACTATTTGTAACATCTTTAAATATGCTTCCTATAGGTCAATTAGATGGAGGGCATATTATATACTCAATGTTTGGTTCAAAAAAACATAAAGTAATTGCCAATCTTAGTTGGTATATAATTTTAATTTTTGGTATTTCCTCTCTATTGCAAATTTCCTTTGAAAGTTTAAGTCCAAGTGAATTAAGTTTTGGAATTTTAAATAGACTTAATAATTCTTTATATTTTACTCTTTATTTTTTAAAAATCAAACTTCCATTTATATTTAATGGTTGGTTTGGTTGGTTCTTCTGGGCTATATTTACAAGATTTATTGTTACAATGAAGCATCCTTATGTTGATTTATCTGATGAACTAAACACAACTCGAAAAATATTGGGTTGGATTTCAATTTTAATTTTAATTACTTGCTTTTCTATTAATGGAATTTATATTATTGAGTAAAATATGCCCGAATCACCTTTATTTAATGAAATAAAAAATTTATCAACTGAGCAAAGAAATCCAAAATCTGAAAACATTGATATTTCATCTGTGATAGAAATCCTTGAATTAATTAATTCAGAAGATAAAACAGTTGCATTTGCAGTAGAAAAGGAAATAAGCAATATTGAAATTGCTACTAATAAAGTAATTGAATCTTTTAAAAATGGAGGGAGATTATTTTATTTTGGTGCTGGTACAAGTGGCAGACTTGGTGTGCTTGATGCTGCTGAGTGCCCTCCGACTTTTGGCTCAAGCCCTGATATAGTGCAAGGACTAATTGCTGGTGGCGAAGCTGCAATGTTCAAAGCTCAAGAGGGTGCCGAAGATTCGATTGAAGATGGAGCGAATGAAATTTACAAAAATAATATTAGTAATTTAGATATTGTGTTTGGAATTGCTGCCTCTGGACGAACTCCTTATGTAAAAGGAGTAATTTCTGAAGCACAAAAAAGAGGAATATATACTATAATATTAAGTACTGTGCCTCAAAAACAAGTTGAAAGTAATGGAATCATAGCAGATTGTTATATTTGCCCTATGGTTGGAGCTGAAGTGTTAACTGGCTCTACTAGAATGAAATCAGGAACAGCACAAAAGCTTGTTTTAAATATGATTACCACTACTTCTATGATAAAATTAGGTAAAGCGTATAATAATGTTATGATAGACCTAAAGATGACAAACCTTAAACTAAAAGAAAGAGCTAAAAATACTATTATGCAAATTTGTGATGTAGATTATGACTTGGCTGAAAAAACTCTTACAGAAAGCCATTATAATGTAAAAACAGCAATTTTTATGCTTCTCACTGGTGCTGACTATAATTCTTCAATTGAACAAATTAATAATGCAAATGGTTTTGTTAAAATTGCAATTGAAAATTATAAAAGAGATTAAATTTGAATATTTATTTATTATGGATATAGCCTTCCAATTTTCCAATTATTATCTTTTTGCTCATAAGTAATTCTATCATGTAGCCTTGAAGCACGTCCTTGCCAAAATTCAAAGTACGTAGGCTTTACAATATACCCACCCCAAAAGTCAGGGAAAGGTACTTCTTCGCCAAATTTATTATTATAATTATTAAACCTATTTTCAACCTCTTCTCTTCCAATTAATTTATGACTTTGTTTGGAAGCCCAAGCTCCAACTCTGCTTTCACGAGGTCTTGAATCAAAATACTTTTTAGATTCTACCTCTGATATTTTTGAAACAGAGCCTTCAATTCTTACTTGCCTTTCCAACTTATCCCAAAAAAATAATAAACAAGCAAAAGGATTGTCTTGTATGTTTGAACCTTTCTTGCTTAAATAATTTGTATAAAACACAAATCCATCTTCACTAAATTCTTTTAATAAAACTATTCTTGCACTTGGCTTTCCATCAAAAGATGATGTTGCTAAGGTCATTGCATTGGGGTCTGGAAAATCTGAATCAATTGCTTCATCAAACCAATTTTTGAATTGAAAAAATGGATTATCATTTACATTGCTTTCAATTAGTTCATTTTTTTCATAACTTCTTCTGATTTTACTATATTCTGTATTCATAATTGTTTTAATGTCAGTAAATAATTTAAATTTATGACGATTGAAACTAAAATTTATATTAATTTTATAAATATTAATTTTAAAAAAATTGAATAAATCAATGCCAATTGAAAGTAAATTAAATTACAGCTTAATTGAACGGTATGCTAAAGCTTGTGATGCCTCATTATATCATTATTTGCCGGAGTCAGTTGTATATGTGAATAATATTAATGAAATTAAACAAATTTTTGAATATGCAATTGTTAATAAAAAAAATCTTACTTTTAGAGCAGCAGGTACAAGTCTTTCTGGCCAAACAGTTTCAAATGGAATTATTGTAGATATATCTAGAGGATGGAAAAAATATGAAGTATTAGAAAATGGCAAATATATAAAAAGTGAAGTAGGTATTATTGGTTCTCAATTGAATTTAGAATTAAGCAAATATAAAAGAAGATTTGGACCAGATCCAGCTTCAATAAATTCTGCAATGATTGGAGGTATAGTAGCAAATAATTCAAGTGGAATGTCTTCTGGAATTGAAAGAAATCCATATAATGCAATTCATTCAATTCATTTTGTTTTAGCTAATGGTAATGAATATGATACAAGTATCTCAAAGGATTATCAAATTTTTTTAGATAAAGATAGCTTAATCGCAGAAGAAATGACTAAAATTAGAAATTTGATATTAAATAATCGAATGCTAAAAAATAAAGTAGTAAATAAATACAAACTTAAAAATACTATTGGATATGGTATAAATTCTTTTTTAAATTTTGAACATCCTTTAGATATTATTGCACATTTATTAATTGGATCCGAAGGTACTTTGGGATTTATATGTGATGCAACTTTTAAAACTGAAGAACTTTTAAATGAAAAAATTACTGGTTTATTGTTATTTAAAGATATATTTAGTATTTGTAAAGCAATCGAAATTTTAAAAAAAAATGGGGCAGATGCTTTAGAGTTAATTGATGGAAGATGTTTACATTCTGTTAAAGATTTGAAAAATATACCTGAATTTATTAAAAACTCAGAATTAGAGGACTTTGGCTTACTTTTTCAATTT
>JAYTXK010000396.1:0-7638 GCA_043743005.1 Ignavibacteriota bacterium | reverse complement strand
TTCTATTTTAAAATATGCCGATGAGTTGGTATTGTATAAAGCAAATGCTTTCATACCTGAATTGGAAGCACATGATATTTTAAATTATTTCGTACCTGAAAATAGAGATTTTATTTATTCAAATAAGCCACATTATATGAATTTTTTTATTGCACCAATTGTAGATTTGGATTTGACTTATGATCCAAGTACAGCAAGCCATAAAAAAATTACAACAGCATACTTAAGACCTAAAACTGGAGAAGAAATAAGATATTTAGTCTCTAAGTCCTTGTTTATGGGAGCAAAAGGCTTTTATTATGATAGAGAGCAGCCAGCAGAAGTTTATGATTCAAATGCAGTAACTAAGTATCCTTTTTTAGGAATAGGAGATGGAACTAAAATAGATTCTTTGCATGACTTATTTAGTAGCTATGTTGGTCCAGATTTTGTAAAAGATACAATAGATGATGTTTATAAATTAATGCCTTATCTCAACTTACGAAAGATCGGAGATTCTACATTTATAAATAACAAAAGATTTTATTTAGGACTTCAATCAGTAAGAAATGAGATTTTTAAGCTACATAGTTTTATAAGAACAAACGAAGACTTATTATTAAATTTAAAAATGCAAAGTTGGGTAGGTAAAGGATACAAATATTGGCGAACTCAAAACCCAACTACCTTTAGTGATACTATAAATGCAATGAAAAACTTTGTTGATTACGAAAAAATTAAAACAAGAAGATTAAGTAAACATTTAACACATGGCTATTCTGCCGTTGGCGAAACAGATTTTGAGCATAAGGATTCGTCATACTTTGATTTGATGTTACATAAAATAAATAACAAATCCTTAGATACAAATTTTGTAATAGCTATTATGAATAGGAGGACAAGTCCGCTAATTAATATTGATATTGATGGGGGAGACCCACCAACCTCTCAAATTTATTTTGCAAGTACTTATGAATTTGACAAAGGTATGATTTCAGGAGATTCAATTTATCCTTTTACAAATTATGACAATACGTACTTTTGGGAACCTGATTTTTGGAAGTATTATTATTTTGCAAGAGATGGAGTAAGAGAAATGACAATTCCATTTTCGTTTAAACCTAAAAATAATTATGATTATTGCTTACTACATGTAAAAGAGCTTTATGATACAAGTTCTTATTCAGTAAATATTAGGAACGCAAGTAAAACTAAGCTAATAGATACAGTCATTGGTCAGGATAGTCCTTTAAAATTCCTTCTATTGCCTGGTCAAGGTGCAATGTTCTCTGTAGAAGTCATATACCCTGCGACCAATATTTATGGCTTATTAGACCATTCAAATCAAAATAAAATATGTGAATCTACAGACACAACTAATAAATCAACTACCTATTATGCAACTTTTTATAAGAAAGATAAAGTTAAAATTGGTAGTGATAGTGTTATTATAAATAGAGTTTACTTTGCTCATAGCTTTCCAACATTGAGGGGTATTACATATCCAAATGTAAAATGGTATAACCCACTATTATTGAGTGATACAGTGGATGCAACATCTTACAGTCAAGGCTATAAATACAATAAAGATTGTAGCCACCCAAGTATTGTAGTTGGCAGAGATTCATCAGGCAATAGAAGAGCTTATGTAGTTTATCAATGTGATGACGTGAGTATGACTACTCCACGCAGACTTATGATAGTAGAAACAATTATTCAACTTCCACAAACTACAGGTTTTACTCACATTAAACAATCAACTATAAAAATTGGTGAAGCATATTATGATACTTTGCATGGGACTAAAGAATATGGCAATCCAGTAGTGAATTATAGCAAAAGTGGTAATTTTTATTCTTGGTCAACTTCATTTGTACCATCCCTTTCAATAGATGGAATATTAAGTGGCTTTAAGAAAAGAGATGTAAATAACTTTAGCTATATGGATACAATTAAGCCACAAATGTTGGGCATTACAAATGGTGATAGATGTTATTTTAGGCATCCAGGTCTTAACCCTTATTCTCAAGTAATGTCGGGCAGTTCAAGTAATAATGAGAATGAAGCAGTACTTGCTTTTCAAATGGCAAGGTCAACAGATTTACAAAATGGTGTACCAAATAGCTATATTTATCATACAAATTTATATTTAGATAATGCAAATAAAATAAACCACTTTTTAAGAACTTATGATTCAACAAAAGGCTCAAACTTCTATGGATATTCAACAGCATCAGGATTAACATTTTTAAATGGTCAAAAAATAGTTAAATTTAATTGGGGTCGTATGGGTTCAAAACCAGTATGTTTTAGAAGTCCAGATTCGATTAATGGAACTTTTGGCAAAAGGTTTACACCAATATATTTTGAACGCAGATATTGGGATAATGTATCTCAAGTATCAGGTTATAATATAATTCAAGATACAAGTAGCAAAAGTTGGTATATTTCTTCGATAGCTCATATTTCTCCTATAAATGAAGAAGACTTGGGTTATCCTCACTTGGGAACAGCACAAGAAGTTCTGTACGATACAAATTTTTCAGCAGTTTATAAAGGAAAGGCATTATTGAACTTTACTTGGGGAAATAAAATATATCATACTCCAATTACAGAAGAGAGTTTGATTTCAAAAACACCTTTTAACTTTTCAGACGAAGCTTCACTTGCTGGAACAATTAATTATGTTGCTAATGGTAAATTCCCTCATATTGCTAATGCACCAATTAAACATTATGCTTATGATTCGTGGAGAAATAGAAGAATATTTAACACCAATGATTCAATAAACCAAATTATACCTTCAGCAAAATATTTCTATAAGAAAAATAGTAATGGAGATGAAATCACTAGTTTATATGGTTTTGCATCAGATACTTTATTATGTAAATTTGGTAAGGTACGGTTTGATGGACGTGATTTGAGTGTGAAATTACCTTATGATGACACTGGTGTACAGAATAATTCAGATACCTTATATACTGAATGGTTTACAGTAAACACCACAAGTCAATTGAGTTTGGTTTATAAAAGTAAATGGTTTAGTTCTCATTTTGGAAGTTATGTAGAAAGGCGAGATTCTACCTCATTTTTTAATATGCCATTAACGGATAATTGTGATAGCTGTCTAGGTTTGGTGAATGCTACTTTAATAAACGGTGGTGGACACGAATATCGCTATGTACTTAAACGCTTGGACACACTCACAAGACCCACAAACGAAATATTATTAGGAGATGTTAGTTAAGGTGATACACTTTATTATAAATCGCAAGGTAAGCATAGTAGCTTTAATATTGACTTAGGTGCTGGGATTATAAGTAATTTGCGAGTTACCCCAAATCCATCCACAGACCAAATATTAGTTAACATTGGTTTATTAGATAATGAGAATATGGAAGCAAAGTTTAGACTTTCAATATCCAATAATGCAGGTCAAGTATTATTTGAAAAAGATGTAAGCCAGCAAACAGTTGAAAATATAGGCATATCAGACTTTTCAAATGGTAGCTATAATATTTCAATTTATTCCAAGAGCTGGAACGGAAGTAAGCTACCTTTAGCAAGAACTATGTTTGCAAAAGTGAAGTAGGGAATAAAAGCTCCTTAGAAATAGGGAGCTTTATTTTACTTAGTAACAAAGTGATTATGAAATGGTTTTGATTGTTTTATTTTAAGAATTTAAAATTCACCATCTTTGAATTCATCAATCATTTTTTTAATAGGTATTATGTGTTTTACTATAATAAGTATATTCATAAATATATACAATGTTTTATAATCCCACAGCCTTGAGAATCCCATCGTTTGAGTTTTCCAAATTACCAAATCAGGTGCAGAGATTAGCAATACTGGAGCTAAAAAAGAAGCTGCTATATTTGCAATATGAATATCTTTTTTAATAATAAAATATGATGTTATCCACATCAATCCCCAAAAAAAAATTCCAAGTGGATTAATCATTGCAATTCCACCAACAGCAGAAGCCAAACCTCTACCCCCTTTAAATCCCATAAATGCACTATAATTATGTCCAAGCATAGCAAATACACAAGCAAGCGAGGCAGTGTACATATTTCCACCAGAAATCCACTTTGCAATTAATACTGCTAAAGCAGCTTTAAGAGCATCAAGTAAAAAAACAGAATAAGCTAAAAAATGGCTATCAGTTGATTCATAAGTATTCATAGCTCCAATACTCCCTGAACCCATATCTCTAATATCAGAACCAGTTTTTAATTTAGTTAAAATATAAGCAAATGGAATTGCTCCTAATAAGTAAGCAATTACTATTACTTGATAATTCATAATACTCATAATTTCTCTTTCTTTTTTAAATCTCTTTCAAAATTTTATAATGACATTAACCTGCCACCATCAACTGGCAAATTAATTCCATTAATATATGATGCTGCTGGGCTCGCAAGAAAAGCCACAGCGTTTGCTATTTCAATTGGGTCAGCAAATCTGCGTGCTGGTATTTCTTTTAACATTGCTTCTTCAATTTCTAAAGCAACTAAATGATCTCCACCTGCTTTTGCATCAATAATGTTTCTTAGTCTGCTTGTAAGGGTTGCACCCGGTAATACATTATTTACAGTTATTCCATATTGACCTAATTCACCTGCTAAAGTTTTAGCCCAACTTGCAACTGCACCTCTAATTGTATTAGATACTCCAAGATTTGGTAATGGTGCCTTTACTGATGTTGAAATAATATTAATTATTCTTCCATAATGTTCAGCTATCATACCAGGAACAAATCTTTGTACTAATATATGATTTACTTTCAAATGATTATTAAAAGCACTTTCAAATTCTTCTAATTTAGCATTCATAATAGCACCACCATTTGGTCCACCAGTATTATTAACTAATATATGTACTGGCAATATTATCTTTTCTATACTTTTAATTAGCTCAACAGGATTTGAGAAATCAGCTACAACATATTCGTGCTTTTGACCAAAATGAGTGCTTAATTCAGTATAAGTATTTTCAAGTTTCTTTTCATCTCTTGCAATCAATGTAATTGTTGAACCCAAATTTGCTAATTGAATTGCTGATGCTTTGCCAATACCTTGAGTGCTACCACATACAACAGAATGTTTCCCTTCTAAATTTACTTTCATTTTTCCGACCTAAATATAAAACTTAATTTTGATTTTAATTCATTTGGCAGTTCAGGCAAATCTGAACGTGGTATCATCAAAGTAGAAATATTATGTAAATCTTTAAATATCTGATGTTGCTCTGCAGTTTTTTTAAGATAATCATAACCTGATGAACCACCAGTTCCCATTTTTCTGCCTATCATTCGCATTACCATTTGCGAATGTCTTTGCCTCCACATAGTAAATTGTTCGTCCATTTCAGATATTTTATTTAATAAGGTGTATGGAGAACGTAAAATAGGCTCATCTCTATATAAGTTAATAAGAAGTGCAGCAATTGTTGCTTTATAAGAAAGCCTCACTTCACCTGATTTTACCAACTCATTATGTCTTTCTTCATCCATAGATGCTTCAATATATGCTTGCATTTCTTTTAACATTCTGATTCTGATAAGCTTAGCATCATCCGGAAGATACTCAGTTAGTTCAATTGCTGTTCTTTCTCTATCAACCATATTATTTACTGCTTGAAGATATTGATTTTTGAAATTGAAATCTCCTATTTCTAAAAATGGAGTTCTCTCAAGCCAGCTTTCTAATAATTCAAAAAGAGATTTTTGATTTTCAAGATTTTTGAGTATTTGTTGTTTTTCTTCAGTAAAAACTACATTATATGATTTTTCATTATATGTAAGTCTTTTTTCAGGTCTAAGTCCAAGTTTGATTTCAACTAATCTAAATTGAAAACTTTGGAAACCAGAGGCTGGAATAAGGTAATTTCTGAAATCAAGGAAATCAAGTGGAGTCATAGTTTCCAATACTCTAATTTGATCAATCATTATTTTTTGGATTTCAGTTATTCTATTCAATCTGGCTACTGCAGTCCCAACTATTCTTTCATCAGATTCAATATTTGGAAATGCTTCAAGAATTGAGTCAAGCTCGTGTAGTACTTGCTTAAACCATAGCTCATAAACTTGGTGTATTATAATAAAAAGCATTTCATCGTGGGCAGGATTACCAACTTCAACACTTCTCATATTTTGTGCATCAAGTAATTTATCAAGTTCTAAATAATCACTATAATGAACTGATGAATATTTGCCTTCCATAATAAAACTCACTTTAATTACTAAATTATACAGAAAACAAAAATACGAAATTTTCTTCCTAATTTTTGAATTTAGTTAATAACTAATTAAATTACCTTAGATTGGATTTTATTTGTTTGATTTGGAATAGATGAGATTCTAACTTAAAAACTATTTCTCTTAAGTAATGAATTATAAATTAAATTTTATTTTTATTTTCAAAATTTAATATATTCACTATTTCTTTTCAAATTCTATATATGCTTGATTCAAAGCTTCCAAAAATACTTCAATACCTTGAGCTCCAGATATTCCGTATTTTCTATCAAGTACAAAAAATGGAACTCCATTTATTCCCAAGTTTTTGGCTTCATTTTCATCTTCTCTTACTTCAGAAGAAAATTCATTTCCATTTAAAGATTTAGCTACTTCCACTTCATTTAATCCAAGTCCTTTTGCTAATCTAATAAGCACATCAGTATTACTAATATCCATTCCATCTGTAAAATATGCTTTAGATAAGCTCTCTATCATTTCATATTGCAGGTTTTGTTTTTTTGCAAAGTGAGTTAGTCTGTGTGCATCAAAAGAATTTGTAGGTAGTGTTTTTTCAAAATTATATTCCAAGCCAAGAGGCTTTGCTCTATCTACTACATTTTGGTGCATTTCAATAGATTTTTCTCTAGAAACTCCATATTTTTTAGCTAACATATCATAAGAGCCAATACCTGTACTCTTTTCAGAGTTTGGGTCAAGCTCGTAACTTTTCCAAATTACTGTAACTTTATCTTTATGTTGGAATTTTTCAAGTGCTTTTTCAAACTGTCTTTTACCGATATAGCACCAAGGACATAATACATCTGACCAAATTTCTATTGTCATTTTATCACTTTTTAATAATACAATGCTATTTTGAGTCCTTTTCATAATTTGAAATTTCACTTTTGAATTTGCTTCAAAAACAAAGACTACAAATAATAACAATAGTAAAAATATACTTTTAAGCATTATTTATTTATTTAAGATTTAATATATATTTATTAATTTATTTTTGAACTAAAATAGCCTTAGTTAATATTACATTATTTGACTTCACTTGTATAAAATACAATCCTGAAACTAAATTATCACTTGGATATTCAAAAGCAAAATCGCCATTTATTTGTTGATTTTTAATAAGATTTTGAATCAATTGTCCAGTTGAATTAAATAATGAAATATCATAAGAATTTAATGAATTAGTTTTTAATTGTACATTAAATTTATTATCAATAAATTTTAACTCAAAACTACTAATATCATTATTATTGTCTATTCCAGCAGGGAAATTATTATTTAAAATTGTAGCATCAAAATTAATAGATCTTTTTACATCACATTCATCAAAAAACATAAGTGAATTACTAAGTTTTGTTTCATACTGCTTTGTATTAATTTCAGAAGGATTAAATGTA